>CAYQJZ010000017.1:3429-37005 GCA_964417995.1 uncultured Bifidobacterium sp. | reverse complement strand
GTTACTAAAAAGATACTATTGGACGGTTACCAGAAGGAAACAAATGCGTGATTTCGGGCTTTTTGCTGGTTTTATGTTCGATAAAAATTTTTCAAAAATTTTTATTTGCTGCCGCTTTCAATTTGAAATATTGATTATTTTGATACCGTATGGTATAATTTCGCGTAAAGTTTCCAATAGAAACTATTGCAAGGGATGATACTATGAGTGAACAAAAAACAGTGAAAGAATTACCTGCTTGTCCTGTGGAAACAACATTAACTTTAATCGGTGATAAGTGGAAAGTGTTGATTTTGCGTGACTTGCTCCCCGGCACAAAACGCTTTGGGGAATTGAAGAAGTCCATAGGCAGCGTATCCCAAAAGGTGCTAACCGCCCAGCTTCGTGATATGGAAGAGAATGGTCTTGTCAGCCGTAAAGTATATGCGGAAGTACCGCCGAGGGTAGAATACTCTTTAACGGATTTGGGCAAGAGCCTAAAGCCTATTCTTGACGCCCTGTGGAATTGGGGAGAGGAATACAAGGCTTCCTTGAAATGAACGCAGATTGTTCTCTATCTATCCGTATGCAGAGTCGAAAATTAGATGCTGAAAAATCCTGATTTTAATCCGTTTTTTTAGTCTAAACTTTGAGGGGCAAGGTGTTTATACCTTACCCCTCGATTTTGCGTTTGAAAGCGTTACGGGTTTTATTTTACGGCTTTCACAGTGTCTTATCTTGAGCGTGTGTGATCACGCTTATGACCTTTGAGATTTCTCGCCTGTTCAAGCAGGCTGTCTATCTGTTTGTGCCCAAATACTCTGCGAAGCAGCGAATAATCTTTGTTTTCAGCCCTCAGCCTTGTGTTTTCTTCGGTAAGCTTACCGTTGATTTTTGAGAGCTTCTCGTTTTCCCGATACAGATTTGCGTTTGTGACATTCAACCTGTTATAGCTGTCTATCGCTTTGAAATACCGTGCGAATAAGGTTTTGATCAGCGATTTCAATTTGGCTATAAGCGGCTCAACAAACTTTGCCTTATAGCTTCTTGCTGACATCATTGCAGACGGCTCAGGAAGCTGAATATTCAGACTCGTTCATGATACTTCATCAAGTTTCTGCAATGCTCTTTCTGCGTTATCAAAGTTTTCGATACGGTCAGATATCACACGAAACTCATCTTTTTCTCGGCGAGTTTATCTTCAAGAGCGTTGATTTCCTTCTCCCGTTCCTGCTTTTTGTAGTCCAGAACAGAGAGATGTTTTTCGTGCGTACCTTTATGCTCCCACTCAATGCCATACTGTTCCATCACATTCGTAGCTCGTGTTAGAACATTCTCTTTTGTGGGGCGTTGCAAATTCAGTAGAACCCCACCCCTGCATATCCTTTCTTGGGGGCAATCAATGGGTATGCAGGGCGATTGAGCGAACGCGATACACACCCTTTCTTGGGGGGCGCAACGCTTTGTTTGTGCGTGGTGATGATTACGCGAATAATGCTGGGCCGTCAACAACAAGAATCAGCGTTATTAACGCCAGAATCCACACAACATCAATCATCACGTCAATATTGAGACGGTAATAGGTGCGCAGTCCTTTAGCTCGCGCAGGCAATCGCCGTACTGCAACGGTTGCATGAGACAATGCCATGAATTGAATTGTTGTCGAGAACATCAACGTTAAGCACCATGGGCACAGTGCGTTAATAACAAACATCGACTGATAAAACAGCCAGTACGAATACGCCAATGCAGCCAGGCCACCCAACCATGTACAGGCA
This sequence comes from uncultured Bifidobacterium sp., assembly GCA_964417995.1. Classification (GTDB taxonomy): domain Bacteria; phylum Actinomycetota; class Actinomycetes; order Actinomycetales; family Bifidobacteriaceae; genus Bifidobacterium. The sequence goes on along the minus strand of CAYQJZ010000017.1, from coordinate 35,248 downwards.
GCAAACCAACGTGGTACAGCCACGCGACACATACCCACTACGGCAACAGTAATAAACACTGATTCGGCAGCAATACCGAAAAACGCATTCGGATAGCTCAAACCGGCAAATTGAACAATTTCTGCCTGCCACGACTGCATAACTGACGAACAAGAAAGTATGCCATTGACGTCACATGCCAAACTCTCACCAGGATTACGTGCTAACTCTAATGTTTCTGCCGATAGAACGAACGAGGCGATTAATGCAATTGCTGAAGCAACAAGCATAACAGCGTATGTCCAGATTGCCTCATGACGCCATCCCTTTAACGGCGGTTCTACTGCGGCTGCGTTGGTAACAGTTGGTACTTCTGAGATTTCACTGTCGATATCTGTATGTGCAATGGCTTCTTCAGCGGCATCAGTATTCTGCTCGGACATCGCATCCCCCTGTTTGAGCAAGCCGCTCGCAGCAAAGTGGAAGCGACGTTCGGCATGCATCATCATTACCGCTCACAGCTTACGATGGATCTATGACTCGCACTAATACCCCTGTATCGGCACGCAATGGGTGGGATATTCACTGCCATACGGCGTTTTCGGACGGTACTGAAACTCCGACTCAGCTTATTGCTGAGGCTGTTCGCGCTGGTTTGGCTGGCGTGGCAATTACCGATCATGACACAACAGCGGGTTGGGATGAGGCAGAGTGTGCGGCGCGTGAAGCGGGGATACCGTTGCTGCGTGGAACAGAAATTACTGCAGTAGATGACGGTGTGTCCGTTCACATGTTGGGATTCCAATACGATCCGCAGAATACGCAAATCATCACGTTATTTAACACCACTCGTCAAGCGCGTATAGATCGTACACAACGCATGGTGTCACGTATTGCGAGAGATTATCCAATCAGTTGGGATGACGTGCTCGCCCAAGTTAAGCAGGGTAGTAAAACCACGATCGGACGTCCACATATTGCTGACGCTCTGGTAGCTGCAGGTGTGTATCACAATCGGAGTGAAGCTTTTGCAGGGGTGGTCAGTGCTGCAAGTCCGTACTACATTCCCACACCGTCTCCTACTACGCACGAGGTAGTACAAGCTGTCGATGCGGCAGGGGGTGTGAGCATTGTTGCGCACGCCGGTGACGTGAGCCGTAATCGTGTTGTCCTGTCAGATGCGCAAATTGAACGCTTAGCCAATGAAGGACTTGGTGGTATAGAAATTTGGCATCGTGGCAATCCTCCAGAACAACGTCAACGTTTGTTGAATGTGGCGCAACGCTTGACATTGCTGGTTACTGGCGGTTCTGACTGGCATGGTGCAGGTAAACCAAACGTATTAGGAGAAAACCTTACCGACACGCAAACAGTTGCTGATATTGTCAGTCGTGGCGCAATCCCACTGGTTGGCAGTTTTACCCGCGAGTAGCGTCGGTCAGAACCGTAAAACGCAGCATTATGGGCTAGGGGTCAAAAATCAAAGAGCCCCAAAACCAACAGCGTGCTTGGTTTCAGACCCGATAATCGCGTAACCAAGAGACTTGGCAGGAACAACAATATGTCGGTCCTTATCGTCGGTTAACGTAATGGTCTGATCATTGGCAACTGCTGTTTCGATAATCGAACTCACTTCAGTTGCTGACTGATTAGTGCTGAAAGTGACGGTACGTGAAACGTCACGAATACCTAATTCAATGTCCATGAATCCTCCTGTAAAAATAGCAACCGAGTATCGGCACACCTGTCAAGTCTATTTGAGTCTATTGGAGACTATTTCTGATGTTCTATTGTGTCCGCAGCAGCAGCGTTACGCTTTCGGCATGGACTCGCCCGTATCGTCAGGGTCGAGAGTGTCGTCGGGAACGTCGGAATCAAGACCGCTACTGGCAGCGTTGATGGACGCTGAATCAATACGAACAGGAATAGTACGGATCGTGCCTGACGCAGTGCTATCGGCACCGTCAACGGCGTCAACGTGCAGTCCAGATTGGGCGTCACGTTGTGCTTGTTCTTCGCGCTCATACAGCGGAATAACCACGGTTGCTATTGATTCGCCACTGCTGCCATTATCAGCGTTATCCGAATTAGCGGCAGTAACGTCGGCTTCGCCTGTATCGTCGCTAGTCTCGTTTAGTGGAGAATGAGCATCATGTACCGCAGTGTTTTGTGCTGTGTTATCGGCAGGTCTAGGGGGATTAACCGCATCCGACGGGCGTGAGAGCGCCATCGTCAGAGATGACGAATGTGGTCGATGATTGGTGTCCATCACTGGACGATCGGCCGTAGAATCGCCAGCCGAGTTGTTGATAGCAGTTTCGTGAGAATCAGTACGATCTGTTTCACCAGTAAGGTCAGATTCATTCGTATCGTCAGGCAAATCAGCGACAGTTTCTGCCTGCGACCGGCGGTATTCTGCATCATGCAGCAACGTATTTACTGTAATCGTGCTTGGTGGTTTTCTTGTTTTCTGCTGTGATTGGGCAACAGTATGTGAACGGGTAGCCTTCTGTTCGGCCACGCCCAATTGATGAGCAAGACGTTCAACCTGCGCCTTGAATTGTATGATCTTTGCGTTATCAGCGCGACTCAATGCCTGAATGAAGTCGCCAACCTGTTCCATTTGAAGCCACAGATTGGCGCGCAGCATAATCAGACTGTCGAGCCGTGATCCCAGCATTCGTCCATATGCGGAAAGCACAGCATTACGGTGTGTGTCGTCAAGTTTGGAGTAAATCCACGCCAAATCACGCGCCGGATCGTTAACCTGCATATCTTGCCAGTTGGTGATGGCGGTGATTGTGGATCCAGAGAACAAAATATCGCCGTCGTCGAATCCACCGTGAACAAAACATGTGGAGAACGACCATAATCCGTCCGTCTCCAAAATGCGTGACCAACTGGAGGTGATTTCCGCAGGAATATGTCCAGCATTGCTTAGACGTTCAATCCATGCGATCAGTTGAGCACGGATTTGTTCGGTAGTGAACGCAGGATAACCAGCCTCGGTAAGAAAAGTAGGACGTAAACGGTGAACGGCACCGATTGCAGTGCCTATAGCCGAGCAATCGTCTACTGTGAGATAATTCAACGAACGTGGCATGCCATTATGGTGTGCGCTGACCATCACTGATGTATCACCGGCACGACCTTTACCATTGGTACCGTCTTCAAATGCCAGCACATCGTCCATCGAGAATCCCAACCCGCCTGGTTCACGCGCAGCCGTCAGTGTACGTGCAGCACGCACACGACCAGCCAGACGCTTACGTCCAGCATCAGTGGTGGAAACATATACGTCGTAAAGTTTGCCGGCTGCATCTTGCACAATTGCCTGATCGATACCATTGGCTACGTCGGTCGGGCTTGGTTGGCTCGCCTCGCGCACACCGGACACTGTAATATCCGGCATTGCTGCTGATGCCAGAGCCGCCAGCTGAAACTTGCTTCGTTGAGTCACAGTTCCACAGTAATACAAAACAGTGGGCAAATTCGTTCCTACAGCGAGGTTAATCGGACAAGGCGTTCACTTTTGGTGCGCTCGACTGGTACGACTGACACAATAGAGTGCATGACTACTTCGGCGCAGGCAATTCTCGACGGGCTAGATGACGCGCAGCGCACTGCCGCCACTGCGCTTGACGGGCCAGTGCGCATTATTGCCGGAGCTGGTGCAGGTAAAACGCGGACTGTAACACGTCGTATCGCCTACGCTTGCGCCAGTGGAGAGTGGGATCCGCAGCGTACGCTTGCTGTCACTTTCTCGGTTAAAGCAGCAGCTGAAATGCGTTCGCGTTTAGCGTCATTAGGGGTTGGCGAGGTCACAGCAGCAACATTCCATTCCGCAGCCCTGCACCAGTTACGTCGTGTTTGGACAGATATTAGCGAGTCGCCATTTCCACACGTAGCTGACGATCCGCGGAACATTGTTTCTCAGGCCTTAGGTCGGGTGACCGGTGTTGATCCTGAGCCAGCTGCAGTGCGCGACGTGCATGCAGAAATCAACTGGTGCAAAGTCTCGCTGATTGCACCAGACGACTATGCGCGAGTGTGTACAGTAACACAGCGTCGTCCGCCAGCCGCTATGGATGTAGAGCGTTTTGCTGAGACATATCGCCTGTATGAGACGATCAAAAACAGTCGTGGAGAAATCGATTTTGACGATATTCTGCTGATGACCTGCCATGTGATGGATGAATTTCCTGAAGCAGCATCTGAGATTCGCGCGTCGGTTCGCTGGTTAACAGTCGACGAGTATCAGGATGTGTCGCCGTTACAGCATCGCTTATTGACGCGATGGTTAGGAGGTAACCGCAACGTATGTGTGGTGGGGGACCCCGCACAGACAATTTATTCATTCGCTGGAGCAACCAGCTACTATTTGCTGACGTTTGCTGACGAATTCTCGCCATTGAGGGCGGATATTGACTTGGCGACCGACTACCGTTCCACGCCCGAAGTAGTACGGTGTGCAAATCGCGTACTGGCTTCGTCTCCTCTCAGAAGTGATTACCTGCGCTTGACGTCAGCTCGCGATACAGGCACGCGTGTAGTTCGCACTACGTACAACACTGATAACGATGAGGCACGCGGCGTGGCAGTGCGAATTGCGCGCTTGGTTGCGCAGGGTGTCAAAGCGTCGGATTGTGCGGTTCTTACACGATTAAACGCTCAACATCAAGTGGTTTGCGCAGCGTTACGCGAAGAGGGCTTGCGATACCGTGTGCGTCGTGATGCCGGTTGGCAGCAAACTGCAGTAGCTGACGATAACGGTGAACGTTTGGCCGCATTGGAGGCTTTAGGTATAAGCGGTGAGGCGTCGGGCGTGACGGTATCAACAATCCATGCTTCCAAAGGTTTGGAATTCCGGCACGTGTTTGTTATCGGTTGCTCTGAAGGCTTGTTGCCCTACGGTTCTCCTCCGCCTGGTGAGATATTGGAAGAGGAGCGGCGTTTGCTGTACGTAGCGGTAACTCGTGCCGAAGATACTTTGCATCTGTCGTATGCGCGTAGCAAAGACGGCATGAACGGTGTGCAACGTTCTGCCAGCCGTCTGTTAACCTGACAACTGCTGAGTTTCCTCTCGCATCTCGTGGTTAAGAAGCGAGAGACAGCATTATCAAGCTACAGACAATGCCTTACTGAACAACAAGTGCCTTACTATGGCAAGTGCTCTGTTGAACGCAGCGCTCTACAGTCGCTGTACGTGCCGATTGTACGCGCTGATTCCTGCCGATTCCTGCTGATTTACTCGTCGGGTGTATCGGTGCCAGTATCCGCGTTAGTAGTACCAGTATCCGTACCATCATCGGCGTTATCAGTACTACTGATGTTACCGTCGTCGGTAGTGTCAGCGTTGCTGTTTTCTGGCAAGCTTTCATCAAGCAATTTGCTGAGTTCAGCATCCCAGTCAATAGGCTGATCTGCATCATTCTTACCAGCGCCACGTGTTGTGGAATCAGCGAGAGTTGCTACGTCAGAAGCCGTTGCGTCATTTGACGTAGTAGTTGCGGTTTTATCTTCCGGCAGAGTTGGCAACATATCGGGATGCGACCACATTGCGTCGCGTGCTTCCTCGCCTTCGGTTGCGCCGATAGACTCCCACAGCGCGGCAGCCTCGCGCATACGCTTGGGACGCAGATGCATACCAAGCAGGTTCTCGAACGTACGTTGTGCCGGACCGCCGATTGCACGCTCACGACGAAGCATCTCACGTAACTGTTCGATATGAGGAATATGAGCCATACCAGCACGCCAAGTGACACAATCCACCCAGCCTTCTACCAAAGCCAGCAGTGTTTCCAGGCTTGCCATTGCTTCTTGCTGCTCAGGAGTGTCAGGAATACCAACCTTGGTCAAATTCACTGCTCCTGCTAATGACTCAGGATCCATGGCGCCAGCATCGCGCAGTTGCTCTTCCATAGCATCCAAATCAATAGTGATACCTCGCGCATACTTGCCAATCAGCGCCTCGAAACGCGGCATCAGCCACGGCACAGCAGCATAGAGACGAGCGTGAGCAGTCTCTTGCACAGCGATAAACGCCATCACCTCATCCAGTGGAATATCCAATGAGGATGCGTATTCAACAACATTTTGAGCAATAATCGCTCCGGACGGATTAGTTGTCAACGCAATACCCTGATCAAAGCTGGCGCGCACCTCATGTGACAATCCGCCAGCAGCACGCCCAAGCTGCATTGCAAACGAGGTATTTGCCAGTAGACGCATCATCTGCCCTGGATCCTTCATGCTGTCGGGGACAGGAATCGGTACAGGGCCAGCAAACAGTCCAGCCACTTCGCCGTCAAAGGCGTCGCCTAAACGTTCAGAAATCACCGAAGCCAGCGCGTCATTCATTGACTGTGCCACTGGGGCGGCAAATTTTGCCCATGCATCTAACGTGCTTTCAACCCAGTCAGCACGTGTAAGCACCTGTGTGTCACCGGCAACAGGGTTGAACTGGCAAGCAGTGTCCAGCCACAAATTTGCCTCGCTGATTGCCTTACGAGCAATCTGTCCGGTTTCAGCATTCACTGATTTTTCGGAATTTGTGTCGTTAGCCTGCTGCAATGCAAGTGACTTAGCGAGTTTAACGTTAATTGGGCCTTCTTCAACAGTGCGCTGCATATCAGCCATTGTGTTGAGTCCGCCACTGGAGAACGCTTGCATTAATGATTGCACTTCAGACGGTTTTGGTAATTTGCTGACATCCTGGCCCAGTAATTGCGAACGAATCTCTTCCGGAAGATTGGAGATCTGTTTCCAAGCCATCTCACCTTGGAAAGGGCCGAAACAATTAATAAGCCACTGGTGGATCTCATTGTCGTCCATGCTGGTGCCTGCTTTCACGCTTTCAGGTTGACGTCAGTTGCTTCCATACTATGGGAGGTATGTCGGATATGCATTCAAAACCTCACCTTAATGCCAGGGGCGCACTGCACAGATTTATCGGATACTTCTATGCACGGTCGATGCGTTATTGTGCAGGATTATTTGCTGTAATGCTTGGTTTGATTGTGATGGTGGCGCCGAGCCCGTATGTGGTAGAGGGTGCTGGGCCAACACAGGACGTGCTGGGGCAGTCTTCAGGCACAGATGTTATCTCCATAGAGGGTGCGGAAACATACGACGATGATGGGCAACTACTGCTGGTAACAGTGAGTGCTTCCGGCGTGCCGGGGTATCCGGTGTCTAACATTGTGGCGCTATTTGGTTGGCTGTCATCCGAAATCAAAGTGCTTCCCAATGAGGCTGTTGTGCCCATTGGTCAGACGGCGGAGGAATACGCGTCAGAAAATGAAGAAGAGATGAGTTCTTCGCAGGATTCCGCCACCGTAGCTGCATTGTCGTTCCTTGAAGATCAAGGCATGGACGTGTCTGATATTGAGGTGACGATGCATGTTGACGATATTGGTGGCCCGTCTGCTGGCATGATGTACGCGCTGGGTTTGATTGACAAACTCACACCCGAAAATGAAACCGGTGGCGAAATTATCGCCGGTACCGGCACGATGGACGAAGATGGCAATGTTGGGTCAATTGGTGGCATCTATCTCAAAATGTTGGGTGCAGTGCGTGATGGGGCAACATGGTTCCTTGCTCCAGAAGCTAACTGCGACGATGTTGTCGGTAACGTGCCAGACGGTTTACGCGATGTGAGCGTGTCGACGTTGGAAGAAGCGTATGAGGCAATCGTTGCTATTGGCAACGGTGAAGGCGAATCTCTGCCGCATTGCGTGGTGTCTACCGATGATGATGAGTGAGAAACAGGGCGCAAACGTCTTATGTTTGCTGATGTTGTTGGTGTGTAGAACGTGCTGACAGCACCAGTGTGATATCAGTTTTGACGTCCGATATGTGGAACAATCAGCGGTTGGCTTGCTGTTGTTAACAGCAACGTTCATGAGGGTTTGGTATATTGACCCACGTGAATCAAACGGCATCGCAACACGCTGAGGAGTTCGGTTTCAGCCACGGAGACATTATTCAGGAGTGGCTGTGGGATGACGACGTGGATGATTCCATCCGCGTTTCTATCGAAGAGCTCACCGGCGAGGAACTAGTTGATGAGGATTTTGATTCGGCGGTCGATGGCGTCATTATCTGGTGGCGCGACGGCGATGATGAGGATGAACTATCCGACACCATCGTCGATGCCTATGCGGTCGTGGGTAATGACGGACCGCTGTGGGTGCTGACCCCGAAACCAGGGCGTCCGGGTGCACCGAGCTCCAGTACTGTGCAGTCGGCAGCCAAAACGGCAGGTATGAATGCTGCCACACCTTTAACGGTCAGCACTGACTGGAATGGTATTCAGCTGCGTGCTTTCGGCAAAGGTCGCTGATTACAGCGTGTCTTGCGGCTACGCGTGTAGTAGTTTGCGCACGGTTATGGTGGCAACGTCGCGACTGAAAATAACACACATCAAGTTTGCTGGTAGATATTGTTGCCAGCAGTAAAACAGAGTGTGGTATTGCGAGTGGTAAGCCCTACAACACGCAAATATGTGGTATAAACATCTAGTGCGACGCGCGTAGTCCACGTATGCGCTATAGTTATCCCTTGCGGGCGATTAGCTCAGTTGGTTAGAGCGCCACCTTTACACGGTGGATGTCGGGGGTTCGAGTCCCTCATCGCCCACGCAATCCGTTTTGGGGCTGGCGGTTCGTCGTGTTGTGGAACCGCTTAAGGAGAACCACAGTTTACGATCCAGGCGGAGATGTCTGCTGAAAAGTGGACTCAAATTAGTTCCGGCAGTGACAGGCTTCATTGTTCTCTCAGTTTTCCCTATTGGCCTCAGTTCTCGGGCTATAGGACAAAAACAGATCAGCACAGTAGGGCAAGGGAATTGTTTAGGCAGAACTACACCAACCCAACACCAGAGAGAATAGACGGCTTATAAAACAGACTGGGACTGACTATCAACACACTTGACCTACAGCCCGTTTTCATATGAGTGCTGTAAGGGTTGAATACGTGGACATGGCATCCGCACAGATTAGCTGTTTTCTATGCGAGTGCTGTAAAGGTACTGTAAAGCCTTGCTTCGGCAAAAATCCCACGTATACTCCGTAACACTTTTTCTTTGGCTGGTCTTGCGGATGGAAGTTAAAGAATCCTGCGTATGCTTCGTAATAGCGCAGTAGGAAGTATTTGAAGTCTTATCTGTTGAGATTTGCAGGTCGCTTGTAAGGGTAGTTCTTAAAACATTCACAGAGTACGTTTTGCACTCGTACGGCGTACGTTGAGGGTTTCGCGATTTTCTTGTGGAGGCATGGTGGTTGGGTCTCAACAATCGCGTAAGGTTATGGCAGGATGATGCAACCGTAGGAGGTCGATGGCCAATGGCGCAGAAACCAGAAGAGGACAAGAACGCTTCGGGAATCACACGTGCAGGCAAGCGTAAGTGGGGATATGACGTCTCCCAGGTTGACGCTTTTTTGGAACGTGCGCATACGCTGTACGACAGTGACGATGATCAGTTGACACAGCAAGATATCCAGAACGTCTCGTTCGATCTGTGCAAGAACGGTTATGTGATTTCTCAAGTGGATGCAGCTCTCGCCCGACTTGAGCGCGCTGTAGTAGACAAGCAAACCGCTCGCGAGATTGCTCAAGATGGTCGCGTGGCTTGGAAAGCACAGACTGAAGAGATGTATCGCAGCATTTCTCGTCATGCATCCCGTGCTGCTAAGGAGCGTTTCCGTGCTGGAGACAAGAAAGCTCCATCGTATGATCGCAAACAAGTCGATCGTTTGGTTGATCAGATTGTCGACAAAGCGGCTGCTGAATTAGGTGTTGACGGTGTGACTAAAGACGATGTCAGCAAACTTGACAACTTGAATTCCACCAGTGTAGCCAACGTGATTTTCACTCAGCGCAAGGGTAAAAAAGGTTACGACGAGCGTCAGGTCGACAATTATCTCAATGCTTGCATGCGCCTGCTGAGTCGTCTTGAGTCTTATGCGCGTGTTGCTGACTATGTCAATGAGGGTGATGATGTCAGCAAGTATGCTGCCTCAGCGCCTTCTTCGGCTACCTCATCTGTTACTTCACTGTTTCCCGACACTTCGTCATCACCGGCTACTCAAGCCATGCCGCAGTCTTTTGCTTTTGCGCCAGCGCGGGAAACCCCTTCTGCCTCAGATTTTGACGCTTTGAGTAAGGCTGAGCAAGAAATTTTCTCGTCGCCAGCCTCAGCACAATCCATGCCTTCTGCGCTGTCTACGCCTAAACCATCGCCAGCGTCATTCGCTCCTGCTGCTTCTATGTCAGCTCCATCTGCGGCTTCGACTGCTGCTTCAGCTATGTCGGCACCGGCGTCAGCGCCATCCTCTGTGTTTGCGTCAGCATCTGATGTACCACCGTCTTTTGCACCGGCGTCCACAGCATCGGCATCGGCTGTCTCTGCTGATGGTACTGGTACAAGTGAGCCAAGCCCGACTGAAACTGCCGCATGGACTCCAGACTTTGACTCCATGTCGCCGGTATCTGTGCCTTCTACACCTGCGGCATCTGCTACGCCGCCTTATGGTGCGCCTTCGTACTCGTCATATGGAGCAACTACACCGGCTACTACCAGCACATCAGCATATGCGCCGTCAACATCCGTGCCCTCAGCTTCGGCATCATCGACTTCCGCGTACACTCCTGCAGGTTCCTCCGCGTCGTCGTATACGCCGTCATACACTTCACCGTCGCCAAACAGCACTGGGTTCACAGATACTCCATCTGCAGCAAACACGCCGTCCATGCCATCTATGTCTACGCCGTCCACGTCATCTATGTGGTCGTCAACCCCATCTTCTGGAGCGTCTGTAGAATCCACACCTACTTCGTCGTTGTCTCCACTGGCTCAGATGACTGATTCGTCAACGGCCTCTGCGTCTTCACAAAAGACCTCCGCTGCGGAGTCTCCTTTAAACACACCATCGACACCGACGCTTGGACCGGTCGATATTCCTGATCTGTCCTTCCCCTCGTTCGATTTTGACAGCTCCACACCATCCACAAAGAAGACTCAAGAGTGAATCAGAATTCCACTGTCGTTATCCTTGGCTCTACCGGTTCTATCGGTACTCAAGCCCTGGACGTTATTGCACGGCATCGTGACCGGTTTACTGTGATCGGACTGGCCGCAGGTGGTTCGCATCTTGACCTGCTTGCCCGCCAAGCCGCAGAATTTCGCGTTCCTCAGGTAGCAGTGTCTGATAGCAGCGTTGTAGCCAAGTTGCGCGAAGCACTCGATCATGCTGGAGCATCTTCCACACAAATTCAGGCAGGGCATGAGGCTGTTGTGGGCATTGCCGGATGTGGTGCAAACACCGTACTCAACGGTATTACCGGTTCGATCGGCCTTGAACCATCGATTGCTGCGCTTCAAGCCGGATCACAACTGGCTTTAGCTAATAAAGAATCCGTTGTCGCCGGTGGAAATCTCTTATTTTCTGCTCAAACACGCAGTGACCAGATTAACCCGGTAGATTCTGAGCATTCAGCGATCTGGCAATGTCTGCGCTCTGGCACGCATAGCGAAGTTTCCAAACTTGTTGTTACGGCATCTGGTGGTCCGTTCCGCAGTATGACGCGCGAGCAGATGACCGCCATCACCCCTGAACAAGCATTGCACCACCCCACATGGAATATGGGCCCAGTGGTAACAATCAATTCATCCACAATGATGAACAAAGGCTTGGAAGTTATTGAAGCCAGCCGCCTGTTCGCCATTGAGCCTGACCATATCGAAGTAACTGTTCACCCGCAGTCCATCATTCATTCAATGGTTGAATTTTGTGATGGTGCCACCATTGCACAGGCTTCGCCCCCTGATATGCGCCTACCGATTGCACTCGGACTATCTGCGCCAGAACGACTGGACAACGTTGCTTCTTCCTGCGATTGGAGTACGGCAGCCACCTGGACCTTCGAACCGTTAGACAATGAGGCATTCCCCGCTGTCAACCTTGCTAGACAATGCCTGAAGGCTTCTCAGAAACACACAGCTGTTCTCAATGCGGCCAATGAACAGGCAGTACAAGCATTCCTGGAGCACCGCCTGCCGTATCTAGGCATCGTTGACACGGTCAGTGCAGTAATTGAGCGTATGGATGATAAGTTGCGTAGCAACCCGGTGTTCTCGTCCGTGGAGGAAATGAGCGAAGTCGAGCGTGAAGCACGCCGCCTGGCTGATGATTTGATAAACCGGCAGTTGTGAATCAGACGGACGTAGCGAAGCAGATGACAGACACCAGCACAACAACCACGTCAAACACCCCCATAAACAAAGGGGGAGTAGATGCTCAGAACAGCGTTGTTAAGCCATTTCGTAAAACAGGGACTGCTGCTATTAGTGAGACCCCATTGCATCCGCGTCGCACGTCGCGGCGCATTATGGTCGGTCCGGTGCCAGTCGGTGGGGGAGCGCCGGTCTCTGTTCAGTCGATGACCAACACGCCTACTGTCAACGTTGGTGCGACGCTGCAACAGATTGCCGAACTCACTGCAGCAGGCTGTGACATTGTGCGTGTGGCTGTTCCCAGCCAAGATGATGCTGACGCGTTGTCGGAGATTGTTCGTAAATCTCCAATTCCGGTGATCGCCGATATTCACTTCCAGAGTCGCTACGTTTTCCAGGCTATTGACGCTGGATGCGCCGCTGTTCGCGTCAATCCCGGCAATATTCGCAAATTCAATGAAGTTGGCCCTTCAATATGCCAAGCGGCTACCGACGCGGGTATCAGTTTGCGTATCGGCGTTAATGCCGGTTCTCTTGACAAGGAACTGTACGCCAAATACGGTGGTCCAACACCAGAAGCGCTTGTTGCCTCAGCATTGAAGGAAGCTCACATGTTTGAAGATGTCGGCTTCCACGATTTCAAGATTTCAGTCAAGCACCATGATCCGGTCACCATGGTAGAAACGTACCGTCTACTTGCCACAAAAGGTGACTGGCCGTTACATTTGGGCGTAACAGAAGCGGGTCCCGCATGGCAGGGCACGATCAAATCGTGCATTGCCTTTGGCGCGTTGCTATCCGAAGGTATTGGTGACACAATTCGTGTCTCGCTGTCTGCTCCACCTGTGGAAGAGGTCAAGGTTGGTTGCAAGATTCTTGAATATTTGGGCTTACGTCCGCGCAAATTCGATATCATCTCATGCCCGAGTTGCGGCCGTGCACAGGTAGATGTCATCCAGCTTGCCAACGCTGTTACCGAAGGACTAAAAAACGTCACAGCACCAATTCGTGTGGCAGTCATGGGATGCATTGTCAATGGGCCAGGGGAAGCACGCGAAGCTGATCTCGGTGTCGCATCAGGCAACGGTAAAGGGCAGATTTTCATTAAAGGCAAGGTTATCGAAACCGTGCCTGAAGATCGCATCGTCGACACCTTGCTGGAGAAAGCCGACGAGATTGCCGCTCAGATGGAAGCTGACGGTCAGGTGCCGCCTACAGCAACAGGCCCGGTTGTTGTTCCTATCACTCATGAGCCGCACCGCCACATTTAAGTCTGCACGTATCTATGCATATTGTGTACGGTGGAACGTGGCACAGTACATGAGATTATTTCCGGCAAGCAGTCGGTCGACATCGGTACGTTGAGAGCGTGTATCGTTCTGGTGACAGTATCTACCTGCTACTCACCGCGTTTACGCTGTTTTGCTAAGGCCTGTGTGTATTAAAACAGCGCCAGGTAAGTCATAAGATACACGGTGCCGAATGTAAAGGCACGCATAGGGGGAGGTGAACATGGCTCTATACCGAGACGAAGGCGTAGTATTACGCACCGCAAAACTCGGTGAAGCGGACCGTATTATCACCCTGTTCACCCGCAATCACGGTAAGGTTCGAGCCGTTGCCAAAGGCGTGCGTCGCGTCAAATCACGCTTTGGTGGACGACTTGAACCCTTTATGCGTGTTGACCTGTTAATAGCCGAAGGACGTTCACTTGACGTTATCTCACAGGCCGAATCTCTTGCTGCCTACGCTGGTTCTATTTGCATGGACTACGATGCTTATACTGCAGCCAACGTTATTGTCGAAACTGTTGACAAACTACTCTCTACTGAACACGAATCCGCTACCGACCAGTATCAACTATTAGTTGGCGCACTCAATGCGCTTGCTAAACACGCGCATCCTTCGCAGTCAATTAGCGATTCGTACGTGTTGCGTGCATTGGCGCTTGCTGGTTGGACTCCGCGACTTGACTCTTGCGTGGTTTGTGGTCGGCAGACGTTACTCACACATTTTTCTGTACCTGCCGGTGGCACCATGTGTGCATCGGATCGCACTCCCGAGGCTCGTAGCGTGGAATCGCATGAGTTGGTGCAGCTACAGTCGTTGGCTCATGGCAACTGGGCATCGTTGGGGGAGCGGCCGCCCTTGAGCCATGTAACGCGTATTGTTGCTGATTGGGGTGAATACTACCTGGAGCGTCCGATTCGATCTTTACGCCTGTATGATTCGTAGTATGGCTTTTGAGAACGTCGATTACCAGTCACTTGACGTGCCTGCGGCACCTTTTTCTGATCCGTCGCGTATACCGGATTTTCCTAAAGATAAAGTGCCTCGCCATGTGGGCGTCATTATGGATGGCAATGGTCGCTGGGCACAGCAACGTGGTTTGATTCGTACGGAAGGCCATCAGGCTGCCGAACCTGTGGTGTTTGACATCGTTGCCGGTGCGATAGAAGCCGGTGTTCGATACCTGAGTTTGTACACGTTTTCTACTGAAAATTGGAAGCGTAGTCCGCAAGAGGTGCGCTTTTTGATGGGATTTTCTCGCGATATTATCCACCGTCGTGTCGCTCAGATGGACGAGTGGGGTGTACGTGTACGCTGGTCTGGTCGAAGGCCGAAGCTGTGGAAGTCAGTGATTGACGAGCTCGAAGTAGCGATGGAACGTACCAAAAACAACTCAGTTATTGACGTTGTGTTCTGCATCAACTACGGTGGTCGTGCTGAAATTGCTGATGCGTGCGCCGCTATCGCCCGTGATGTGCGCGACGGGAAAATTACTGGCGATCGAGTAACCGAAAAGATGATCGCTGAACATCTGTACAATCCAGATATTCCCGACTGTGATCTGGTTATCCGCTCATCGGGCGAACAGCGAATGTCAAACTTTTTGCCGTGGGAAGCTGCTTACGCTGAGCTTGACTTTGTTCCTGAACTGTTTCCTGACTGCGGTCGTGAGGTGCTCTGGCGTTCGCTCAACCACTATATTCACCGTGACCGTCGATTCGGTGGTGTTACCAAGTAGGTGCAGCATGCATGGCACGGTATCACGGTAGTGCTGTGTTGCTTAGTAGCCCAACGATTCCTGTTTACAGTTGGTGTCGGTGGCTGCAGTCATGCCAGGCCACGCTGTCAGTCTGTGTCAGTCCGTGCGTCGGTGTTAGAGCTGGAACTGTCAAGCAGCTGATCAACCAACTTCGGTTTCTCGGCAAGCTGGTCGGTAAATCCGGGGCGAATATCAAGCTTGAGTGTTACGCCAGTGCGGTAGCCCTGAGATGCAAGCACCATGCTTGCATCGCGCACCACACGCAGCACGTCGTCAAGATTACCTTCAATATTCGTGAACATCGCGTTGGTGTCATTGGTCAGACCCGAGTTCCGGATTACCGCAACAGATTGCGACACATATTCGCTCAGTTCTGCTCCTACACCACTTGGTGCGATAGCCACAGCAGCAACAGTATTGATATACGGCTTACCAGTTTCCGGATCGATAGGAACCTCGTGTTTAATGACATTCCTATCTGGTTCAGCAGTGGTTGGCGCAGCAATGGTCGCTGGTGTTGCGCTGTTCGACGATGGAGATGAAAACGTAGTCATCGTTGTGCTCCCTACGATGGTATTAACCAACAGGTTCAAAGGGTCGAGCTCAAAGCCCATCTCAACTCGAGAACTCAATGAATACGTGCGTGTAGCGCACTCAATCTGCTTTCTACAGATTGGCATATTCACCAAGGCGTGAGTTCCCCTGCATTACGTTTCTGAGGGTAGAAGGCCGCGCTCTTGACGTCAAGACTTGGCGTGCCGGGCAAGTAACACCCGAGTAACAGCGAACCGTTGGCGTACACATACACCGTTGCATATTGCTACACGTAGCTACATACGCAATGCGTGCCGCAACTGATACGTGTCACCGTGTGCCGATAAACTCAATCGGGTCAGGATCCCAACCCGTTCGATCAGAAGGTGCATTGTGTCTGCAAGCAAACTCGATGAAGTGGTGTCCCTCGCGAAGCGTCGCGGCTTTGTCTTCCCTGCTGGAGAGATCTATGGCGGTACACGTTCCGCATGGGATTATGGTCCGCTTGGCGTAGCGCTGAAAGACAACATCAAGCGCGAATGGTGGCGTTCGATGGTGGTAACACGCGGCGATGTGGTTGGGGTAGACACTTCAGTGATTTTGCCGTCAGCCGTGTGGGTGGCTTCCGGTCACGTGTCTGTATTCAACGATCCGCTGGTGGAATGTCTGAAATGCCATAAGCGTCAACGTGCTGACAAGCTTGAGGAAGCATACGCCGAAAAGCATGGCCACGACCCTGAAAACGGTATGGCAGACATTGTGTGCCCTGACTGCGGTACACAAGGTGAATGGACTGAACCACGCGACTTCAATATGATGCTGCGCACTCATCTTGGTCCGGTCGAAGACGACAACAGCCTGCATTATCTGCGCCCAGAAACAGCACAGGGTATTTTTGTGGATTTCAAGAACGTAATGACCTCATCACGTTCCAAGCCTCCGTTCGGTATAGCGAATATCGGTAAGAGCTTCCGTAATGAGATCACGCCAGGCAATTTCATTTTCCGTACTCGTGAGTTTGAACAGATGGAAATGGAATTCTTTGTGGTTCCAGGAACCGACGAAGAATGGCATCAGTACTGGATCGATACTCGCACTCGTTGGTACACCGATCTAGGTATCAATCCGGAAAATCTACGCCACTATGAGCATCCAAAGGAGAAGCTCAGCCATTATTCAAAGCGGACCGTCGATATTGAGTATCGTTTTGGCTTCCAGGGCTCGCAATGGGGTGAACTGGAAGGCATCGCCAACCGTACTGATTATGATCTGACTGCTCACCAAAACCACTCGGGTGAAGATCTGAGCTATTTCGATCAGGCAACCGGTGAACGCTTTATTCCATATGTAATTGAGCCGGCAGCTGGTCTGACACGTTCACTGATGGCATTCCTGGTAGACGCTTACGACGTTGACGAAGCGCCGAATACCAAGGGTGGAGTTGACAAGCGCACCGTGTTACGCCTCGACCCGCGTTTGGCTCCGGTAAAGGCG
The DNA here is from genome assembly GCA_964417995.1 of uncultured Bifidobacterium sp. GTDB lineage: Bacteria > Actinomycetota > Actinomycetes > Actinomycetales > Bifidobacteriaceae > Bifidobacterium. The sequence goes on along the minus strand of CAYQJZ010000017.1, from coordinate 17,954 downwards.
GCAGTGTTGCCTTTGTCGAAGAAGCCTCAGCTGCAAGCCATCGCACAAGATTTGGCTGCAGATCTACGTCAGCATGATTGGATGATCGACTACGACGAGTCTGGTGCTATCGGTCGCCGTTACCGTCGTGAAGATGAAATTGGCACCCCGCTGTGCGTCACTGTTGACTTTGACACGCTTGACGATCAGGCTGTCACCATTCGCGAGCGCGACACCATGGCCCAGGAACGTGTCGCTCTTGATAAGGTAGCTGACTACGTGGCCGAACGTGTTGGTGAGAAGCGTGTGCGTTACCCGCAGGGTCCGGCGTCAATTGCTGGTGCTGCGGCATCTGATGGTGACGCGGGTATCGTCACAGAGTAAAAGGTGTAGATAGAGGTTAAATGAGTGGCGAATCTGCCGATGAGTCGGTGATCTGTTGCCCAGATGAATCTGCTGTACTTGACCCGCGCACGGATGCTCAGCCATCGCGGCATATCACTGTTAAGCCTGTGGATCTTGGTAATGTGCATGTGCCCACGCCGGTTATACTTTCGCCGATGGCAGGAGTGACCAACTGGCCTTTTCGCTTGCTGTGTGAGGAATATGGGCCGGATGGATTGTATGTGGCTGAGATGATCACTGCGCGGGCACTTGTGGCGCGTAATCCTAAAGCGTTGCGTTTGTGTCGTTTCGCTTCGAGTGAACGTATTCGGTCTTTGCAACTATACGGTGTCAATCCGTCGATTGTTGAGCAAGCAGCTCAGATCGTTGTTGACGAGAACATGGCAGATCATGTTGATTTGAATTTCGGCTGTCCAGTACCTAAGGTCACTCGACGTGGAGGCGGTTCTGCGTTGCCATGGAAAACTGATTTATTCCGTGAAGTCATCCGCCGTGTGATACGTGTATGTAAGCCTGCAGGTATTCCTGTTACAGCTAAAATTCGTGTTGGTATCGACCATGATCACGAAACATTCCAGGAGGCCGGTCTTATCGCGCAGGAAGAAGGGTGTACGGCTGTAACTCTGCACGCTCGTACTACTGCTGAATACTATGGCGGTCATTCTGACTGGTCGCGTATTGCTGAACTGGTGGAATTGCTGGATATTCCAGTTTTTGGCAATGGTGATATTTGGGGCGCAGACGATGCGATAGCAATGATTGAACAAACTGGTTGCGCTGGTGTAGCCATTGGTCGCGGGTGTCAAGGACGACCGTGGCTGTTTGCTGATATTGGTCATGCTTTCGCTGGTAGCGATGCTCGCGTTAACCCTACGCTAGGAGAGGTGGGGGATATCGTTATGCGTCACGCTCGGTTACTTACCGAGTTTTATGACGGTGATGAACGTATGGCTGTGCACGATTTGCGCAAACATATCGCGTGGTATCTCAAAGGTTTTCCTGTTGGTGGACAGACACGGCGGGCATTCATGGAATGTGAAAGTCTGGCGGATGTCGAACATCACATTGCGCAATTGGATGGCGATATACCGTATCCCGATCGCGTGGCAGATAAGCCGCGGGGACGCGTGCGTTTTCAGAAGAAGGTGCATTTGCCTTACGGTTGGTTGGATAGCCGCACTACTACGCGTGAGGAACGTGAAGCATTATTTGGTGATGACCCAATGGATGCGTCATACTAACTGTTGTAATCACTGTTAGTCGTGACGCTGGTTAATGTTGACAAAAATGCGGTACACGCCTGAGAATCTGCGTTAATTGTCAGGATAGCTGCGATAGAGTTGTGCCTAAACGCGTGAGTGACAGGAGACTAAGGTGAGTGATATCGCTCAGACTGAATTCAACGACAAGACCAACATCAAGGTTGTTGGTGTTGGTGGTGCTGGTGGCAACGCTGTTAATCGTATGATCGCCGAAGGTCTGCAAAATGTTGAATTTGTCGCCATTAACACTGATGCGAAGGATTTGTTGCGTTCCAACGCTGATGTGAAGATTTCCCTGAGTGATGCCTCAAGTCGAGGGCTCGGAGCTGGAGCCGACCCGGAAAAGGGAGCTAAGGCTGCACAGGATCATCAGTCTGATATCGAAGAAGCGCTGAAGGGCGCTGATATGGTGTTCGTCACTTGCGGTGAGGGTGGTGGCACAGGAACAGGTGCCAGTCCCATTGTTGCGCGTGCAGCTCATCAGCAGGGTGCACTCACCATTGCTGTGGTAACGCGTCCATTCGCTTTTGAAGGTCCTCAGCGCGCTAATAAAGCTGAGTTGGGTATTGAGAATCTGCGTAAAGAAGTTGATGCGCTCATCGTCATACCGAATGACCGTCTTTTAGAGCTTTCTGACCGTTCCATCGGTATTGTTGACGCTTTCAAAACAGCTGATAGCGCACTGCTCGCTGGTGTTCAGGGCATCACTGACCTGATTACCATGAATTCGTATATCCACGTTGACTTCTCCGATGTTACTGCCATTCTGCGTGGTGCTGGTACTGCACTGTTTGGTATTGGTTCGGCGCGGGGCGAAGATCGTGCTACGCAAGCCGCTGAGATCGCTATCAGTTCGCCGTTGCTTGAGGAAAGCATCGAGGGTGCTCATGGCGCGTTGATCAACATTGCTGGCCCGACCGACCTCAAGTTGCAGGAAGCTCACGATGCTACCGAGCTGGTACGCAAGGCCATTCATCCGGAAGCACAGATTATCTGGGGTTTGGCGCTTGACGACGCGTATGGTGACGAGGTTCGTGTCACTGTTATCGCTGCAGGTTTTGACGCTAGCAAGAGGTCTGACGCGGCTGCCGCTACGCTACAGAGCACGCCGACTGTTGCTCCTATTGCACAGTCCACTCCGTCTTCTGCACCGTCATCGACTCCTGTATCTACCTCTACTTCTACGACGCCTGCAACTTCGCCGTTGACTCCGCAGACGCAGCCTCAGCAGTCGTCGCAGCCAACAACAACTAGTACGCCAAGCTTTGTGCCGTCATCTGGTGATGCTGCTTCTCAGTCCTTCGACATCGACACACCTGCTCCGCGTGAGGTGGTTTCCTCGGACGAGGACGCGCTGGACATTCCTGACTTCTTGCGGTGACCCTGAGAGACGAAGAGACGAAAGGACCCCTCGATGGCTGGCTTCATGAAAAATGCGATGTCATACCTGGGCATGACTGATGTCGTTGATGACGATGATCTGGTTATGGAGGAGGAAGATACCGAGACAACATTCGATTCGGATCACTCCGTAACACCCATGTCGTCCGGTATATCGTCATCCTCATCATCGCGTGAATCGAATACAAGCCCATTTCCTGGCCGTGTTAGCCGTATTACCACAATTCATCCCAAGAAGTACGACGACGCACAGTTGGTCGGTCGTGCTTTGCGTGATGGTGTACCGGTAGTGCTTAACCTGACTGGTGTACCAGAGAATGTGGCTTATCGCATTGTTGATTTTTCGGCTGGCGTAGTGTTTGGTGTACGTGGCTCTATTGAGCGAGTGACACCACGTGTGTTCCTTCTCAGTCCTGCGCAAGTGAATATCAAAGTTGAAGAGGTAAAGTCCACTAATTCAGCTCATGACTTGTTCTCTGACTGACTTTGGTAACCGTAACTGTTCATTAGCTTATTCATCGCTGTGATAAGACTGCGCCGCATATCACGCAGGTGGTGGTGTACGTTTGCGTGATAGTGCATGGTGATGCATGCTGTGTGAGTGCGAACCGTGTGCGTGCTGTGGTCGGATGTCAGTTAGGTTCAGCTGTTGCGGTGTGAATGGCATGTCGACGGCGAATCAGTACATTCGGTACATGGGATTATTGGCCTTTTGAACCGGGGTAGCTCTGGACATGCCGTATTATGTGTGCACGCTGTAGAGTTTACGTCGCAAGTTTGCATATTTGCGAAGTGGTGTTGCTTGTATTCGCTGTATGCGAAGGAGTGTTGGCTGTTGTTCGTGATCGGTTGGTAGGGTTGCCCTCATGCTGTTGTATTTGCTCTTACGAATCATCGACTGGGCACTTGGAGCCTATATGACGGTTCTTATCATCCGTATGGTGCTCAGTTGGGTGGCTGTTTTAGCTCCGCGATGGCGTCCACAAGGCGTTGTGGCGTCACTGATCGATGTTGTGTACCAACTAACAGACCCTCCACTGCGATGGTTGAGGCGGTATATCCCTCCTCTTCCAATGGGGCCGATTTATCTCGATGTGAGTTTTATTGTGCTCTACTTTGTGATTATTGTGCTGCGTGCGATCATTTGACTTCGCCGGAATACACATAGTGCGAAGGAAACGTGCTAGCATCAGAAGTTGATACGTACATAGCGAGGCTATTACGCCTGAAGCGAGGTGCAAGATTTATGGCTCTATTGACGCCGAAGGATATCAGGGAGCGTACTTTTCGAACAGTACGTCTGAAGGAAGGGTATGACGTTGATGAAGTCGATGATTTCCTCGATCAAGTAACTGAAACCGTCGAAGCGTTGAGCAGGCAAGCCATGCAGAGCAGTCAATCTACGCAGGCCCTCGGTCCTGATGTCGCTAATCTCAATTCCAAGATTTCTGAGCTAACTGCGCAGGTGCAGTCACTTCAGAGTGAGAATGAAGAACTTCGAAATGCAGCGTCGAGTCCAAGTGCTGGCGATCAGTCTGCGCAGGTTGCTGCAACCAAGTTGACCGAGGCTGAAGAAAGCAACCGCGCTCTGTCCGCGCAGAATGAGCAGCTTAAATCTCAGGTTGATCGCCTGAGTGTACAGATCGACCAGATGACTGCTCAGGTAGCTCAGAATGCTGGTAACAACACTGTTGCTGCTCAACTTGAAGCTGTTCAGCGTGAACGTGATGAATTGCGCTCTCGTACGGAAGATATGTCTCGTCAGCTTACTGCCGCACGTCAGCAGGCGTCTAGTGCTGCTCATCAGCAGGCTCAGCTGCGGGATCTTACTCGTCAACTTGAGGAATCCAAGGAACGTGAGGCTCAACTTCGTGCACAGGTCGCGAAGGTTGAACCGAACACAGAGACCGGTAGTTTGCAGAAAATCGCTGGTGCTGCTGCCAATGCAACAAGCGAGCCGGAGCGTGCTACCGCCATGTTGACACTGGCCATGCAGCTGCATGATCAGTACGTTGACAAGGGCAAAGCCAAGGCTGAGGAGATTGCTGGTAGTGCACAGAAGCGTTACGATGACATCATTGCCAAGGCCAATGATTATTCGACTCGCACTCGTACTGAAGCAGACGACTACAGTCAGCGTGTGCGTAGTGAAGCTGATGAATACTCCAACAGCACGCGTTCCGATGCAGACGGCTATGCGATAAAGACTCGTCAGGACGCCGACACCTACATGCAGAACAGGCATGTGGAAGGTGATCAGTACGAGGCTTCGAAGCGCGAGGCTGCTGATCAGTACGAGGGCGACGTTCAGCGTCGTGCCGCTGCCTATGACAGCAGGACTCGTTCTGCGGCTGATGCGTATGCTGAGCAGATACGTGCTGAACTTGAAAGCCGTTCTAAGGTTGTTGAGGGCAACATTCAGAGTCTCAAGCAGTTTGAGAGCGAATATCGTGCTCGCTTGACTGAATTCCTCGGTCAGCTGCAGGCTCAGGTGTCTGATACAAACAATTTCAATATTCTCGAGCAGAGCTGAGCTGTTGGATTGTAGAGTGTTATGACTGGACAACAGGGGCGGCCGCGCATGCGCGTGGCCGTCTTTGCATGTATTGTTGTGGTGGCGTTGATTCTTGACCAGGGCACTAAAATCTGGGCTCAGAACTCGCTATCGGATGGCCACAGTGTGTCGGTAATTCCCGGATTGCTGACGTTGACGCTGGTGTATAACCCCGGTATGTCTCTGGGGATGTTTTCCTCGATGACATGGCTTATCTCCTTACTGGCGATTGTGGCGTGTGTGGTGTTGGCTGTTGGAGCATTGCGTACCACGTCAATGCGATGGTTAGCAGTTTTTTCCTTTGCTTTTGCTGGTGCTTTTGGCAACTTTATTGATCGAGTGGTTAATGCTGAAGGTTTTCTTGATGGCGAGGTTGTTGACTTTCTTAATTATGGATGGTCAGTAGGCAACGTTGCGGATATTTTTCTTGTTGGTGCGGCTATTGCTGCAGTGGTGTTAGTTGTTATTGACGAACCTATCGGTTTGGAAAAAGACCTGAATCACACAGACCACACAGATACAAGCCAGTCTTCTACTGACGGAAGGGAAGAATCACAATGAGCCATGTCGTTCCTGCTCCGGATGCATTAATTGGCAAACGGTTCGATGTGGCTTTATCTAAGATGATGGGCGTTTCCCGTGCTAAAGCATCTGATCTGGTGACGACTGGTCAGGCACGCGTGTTAGGGCGTGATTTGTCCAAGTCAGGCGTGTTGCAAGCTGGCGACGTGGTAGAGATCGACATCCATGAAGAACAACCTGAACCGGAACCAATCGCCACAGATATGGCAGTGGTTTACGAGGACGATGACGTTGTTGTTGTAGACAAACCAGTCGGTGTTGCCGCCCACGCATCGGTAGGATGGACCGGGCCAACTGTGTTGGGCAGTCTGCTGGAACGCGGTGTCCATATCACCTCTTATGGAGCTCCTGGGCGGCAAGGCATTGTTAGCAGGCTTGACGTTGGCACTTCCGGTTTGATGCTGGTATGTAAGTCCGAACTTGCTTATAAAGAGATGCGCCGCCAGTTCTCCGAACATGAAGTGGTAAAAACCTACCATGCTTTGATTCAAGGGAATATGCATGAGGATCATGCCACAATTGAGGCTCCTATCGGTCGTGCAAAGGTATCTGATTTTCGTTTCACGGTGACTCCTGCCGGCAAGGAAGCGATTACACACTGGGATGTAATGGAACGCTTCGGCGAGGCCACCTTGGTAAAGGTCAATCTGGAAACCGGACGTACCCATCAAATTCGTGTGCATTTCTCCTCAATTGGGCACCCACTTGTTGGTGATCCGATGTATGGATCGAATCCGGTATTATCTGCTGATTTAGGGCTTGAACGTCAGTGGTTACACGCTATGCAATTGGAATTTCGTCATCCTCGTACTCATATGTGGACCACTATTACATCACAGTATCCAGCGGATTTATCTCAAGCTCTTAACTGTTTACGTCAGCGTCACTCAGATCAGTAGCAGAAAATAGCGTTCGTGGTCACTACTGCCTACTTAACACTGTGGAAAACAACCGGGATTAACCACCAAGAAACACAGGCTACAGGCCCAGAAACATAATCTACAGGTCAGAAACACCGAGAAGCGTTAACAAAAGCATGCGGGAAACCATTCTAAGTCCTTTCTGCCTTAAAGCCTGAAAGCTTGCTATAAGCCGACGAAGTATAGCATTACATATCCTGCTAGAACAAGTACCCCGATAGTAATTGCACTTTTTGCCAGCTCATAGCCTTTGAGACGATTAAGTTTTGGCGAGTGTGATTGGTGCTGTAGTGAATGTTGTTGTGGTGAATATATGTTCAGCGGAGACTTGTTTTGACATTCTTTGATGCCTAACGAGCCGAGGATTATCGTGACGATAGCGACTCCGGGTGTCAACATCAGTATGGCAACCCACGCCAGCATTGCTAGAGTATCTGCGGGATGGTATTCACCGCGATTTAGATATATCAGCAATCCGATAGCCGCCACAACAAGAGCGATACAAATTATGGATGCGCAGAATGCCACCAGGGCTACAGTGCTGTAGCCACAAGGTTTCTTATAGGTGCAGTGCTCACTAAAACCACCATGCTCGTGTGATTTATATGGTTCACACAGTTTGTAAGATTCACACAGCGTGTAAGGTTCACGGGGTTCGTAAAGCTCATAAGGTTTACAAAGCTCATCAGTCGAAAGATCAGGCGAAAGTGTTTTGACATTAGCTGATTGACTATAAGGATGGGGAGAATCGTTTGTTGTCTGGTCGGGTTTCTCATTCTGAGAATCAGAGGAATGAGAATGATGCGGGAATAACATAAGTGTTCTCCTAACAAGAGGTAATCGTGCAACAAGGGGAATTGTGGGCAGCAATTGTGTATGGAGTAATCGTCGTAAAAGGGAGTCAATATAAGCAATGGTATGGGGCTGCTTCAGGTTCTAAAGCAGTAGAGATAAACATTGTGGTCAACAGGTGACGTTATCCACATTTCAGCGCGGATATGATGGACAAACACGACAGCCGATATCGGTGTCGAAGGGATACGGCTATGGGTGGAATGAAGACGAAAAGCACTAACGAGATCCTGGTACGCCTTCTTGAAGAGTTGGCAGCTCACACTGATACAGAACATGGGTTAAACGTGAGAGAGCTCAGTCGTCGACTTGGTGTGACTGACAAGACAATACGTGGACATCTTCGCGTATTAGAGTCGCTACATCCTTTCGGTAGAGCCGTTCGCCAATTGACACCGGAAGCGGTTGACAGAGCTGACAGCACTGATGCCACTCCCGGGTGGTACATGGAACCAGCGATTGATCCTGCTCAATTACGACTACTTGGTGATGGTTTAGCCTTATCCCGTATTGACGAAGAATATGTGCGCGAGGCATTCAACAGACTGTGTTCGTTGGCAGGCTACGCAGGAAGTCATTCGACCGGATTGCGTAATCTGCGAATCCCACGACCATATAACCGAGAATTTCTGTCGACAGTGGAAAATTTGGATGAGGCAATCAACAACGAGCGTGTTGTCAGATTCCATATGTGCCACTACAAAGTGGATGGCACACTGTCGGAAAGAATTGACCATAACACCGGCCAGCCGCGTAATTATCAGGCTGATCCTTATCAGATGACATATCGCAACGGTATGTATTATCTGCTCTGTCACATACATGGTCGAGACAACATATCGTTTGTGCATGTTGACCGCATTCGGCATATTGTCATTCTCGATACTGATGTACAACAGGAACTCCGTTTGAGAGATCTGCGCACTCCTGACGGTGAACCGTTGTCGCTGCCAGCATACTTGTCTGAGCGACTCTATCCGTGGGCAGGGCAAGCTGAAGATATCAGAATGCACGTTACCGACCTTGCATGTGTGTTCGATTGGTTTGAACACCCCACAGTGAAGCTTGTTGATAAGGGTGTGTACGAGGTACGGGTACATGCTGATCCGACCACAGTGTTGTGGTGGGTTATGCAATACGCGGCTGCGGGAATCATTACCATTCTGGAACCTCAATCGCTGCGTGACAGGATCGCTGATATTGGAACCGCTCTTGTTACTCGGTACCGTGGAATCTGTGAAGCCAGTGGTGCTGCGAAAGAGGGCTGAATGCAGCACGCGCTGTGCCAGTTCACAGGTAACCGGTTGGCAGGTAAATTGAGCGTGGACAAGAGTGTGCGCGAATGCTTGTTTAAGATCACGAATATTGCCAGTGATATGGTCAGCAAAGAATTCGAGAACATTGTTAGGGACACGATAATCGTATGTTGACGCCATCAGACGTAGTATTGCCACACGTGTTTGCCTTTGAGGAGGAGTAAGCGTTACCATCAGACCGCTGCTAGCAATTGCGGCAAAGGTGTGTTGGTATGTTGGGGGATAGCCTGACGATGAACAAGCATCTGCAGTGGATGCCGTAACAAGAGAACCGCCGCGATTCATCACCGTCATAGCACAACGGTAAAGAACATGATCACACGTGGTGTTATCGGCAATTGCTTGAGCATCGTCCACAATAAGCAGGTCCGTTTCTTGGCACAATTGCCACAGAACATATGCATGCGAAGAATTATGGTGCAGATCATAAGCAAGGTGGCGTGCCGATATGACAAGTATGTGGCGCAAAGGATTGATATCGAATGCCCGCTTACTGAGAGCAGTGAGCAGATGCGTTTTACCTAATCCTGAACCTGCCTGAACATATAGGGGAGTGAAGTTTTCTCCTGCACTGTTAGCGATAGCAAAAGCTGCTGTGCGAGCAGCACGATTGGAATCGTCGGGAACGAAAGTATCGAAAGTGGCATGCATATTCATGGGAGGTTGTGTACTCCATGCCGTTGCGCCGCTGTAAGAGAAAGTATGAGCGGGAGATGGATAAAACCAATGACGTAGTGTATGAGGCATATGCCGGGGTACAAAAGCCATGATGACTCCTTGATTGGTGTTGATCTGGGTGGAACCGATACGTGGTGTGTTTGTAGTGAATGCATTGTGTACCACGACACGAGGGGTAGGTAGATATGTACCTAGGGCGTGTGTCGTGTGGCACAATCTCGGGCATGATGAAGTGCCAATACCTATTGGCGAGTGAATAGCGTGAGGTAAGGTGAGACGTATGGCCGGATCGGGAAAGAACTTTGTACAACTGCACAACCACACGCATTATTCGTTGTTGGATGGAGCGTCAAAAATCCCGGATTTGGTTCGGCGAGCCAAAGAGTTAGGTATGCCCGCTGTTGGTATTACCGATCACGGCAACATGCATGGCGCTTACGAGATGTGGAGTGAAGCTGTCAAAGTTGGTGTTAAGCCGATTCTTGGTATTGAGGCCTACACCACACCAGAAACTGCTCGTCAAGATAAGACAAGGGTGCACTGGGGTACCGAAGCACAGCGATCCGATGACGTTTCAGGCGGTGGTCTTATTGCCCATCTAACTCTGTGGGCAGAGAACGATGAAGGTCTCAAAAATCTTATTAAAGCGTCTTCAGTCGCAAATCTTGAAGGTCGTGTGATGCGTTATCCACGTATGGATAACGACGTCCTTGCCACATATTCCAAAGGAGTGATCTGCGGCTCAGGTTGTCCATCAGGTATCATCCAAACGCGTTTACGACTTGGGCAATTTGATGAGGCGTTGCGATATGCCGGTGAATTGCAAGACATCTATGGGCGTGACAACTTCTATATCGAACTAATGGATCATGGTCTCAAGATCGAAACTCAGGTGACCAAAGAACTGTTAGATATCGCTCAACGCCTTAACGCTCCGCTATTGGTCACTAACGATTCTCACTATGTTTTAGAAGAAGATCGTGGTGCCCAAGACGCGATGTTGTGTATCAACTCTGGTTCCCGCCTTGATGACCCGGACCGGTTCAAATTTGATGGTTCTGGTTACTATTTGAAATCTTCAGAAGAAATGCGTGAACTGTTCCGGGAATTCCCGGAAGCCTGCGATAATACGTTGGAAATTGCCGAACGTTGCAATGTGATGTTCGACGATGGTGAAGACGGTGCTTATATGCCGCAATTCCCTTGCCCTGAGGGTTGGGATGAGACTTCATTATTCCTTAAGCAGGTCGAAGACGGTCTTGAACAGCGCTATCACGGCAACATACCCATCGACGTGCTCAAACAAGCTGACTACGAGTGTGGCGTTATTTGTCAGATGCAGTTCTGTGGGTACTTTCTGGTTGTTGCTGATTACATCAACTGGGCGAAGAATCATGGTGTCATGGTTGGTCCCGGTCGCGGTTCTGCTGCAGGATCGATGGTCGCTTATGCTATGGGTATTACGGAGCTTGATCCGCTGCAGCATGGACTAATTTTTGAACGGTTCCTCAACCCTGAGCGTGTGTCATTGCCAGATATCGACACCGATTTTGATCCAGAAGGCCGTGCGCTGGTGTTGGATTATGTGGCCGACAAATATGGACACGATAAGGTTGCCCAGTGTGTCATCTACGGCACCATTAAAACCAAACAGGCGTTGAAGGACTCTGCTCGCATTATGGGCTATGAGTTCTCGGTTGGTGAGCGTATAACCAAGGCATTGCCTCCAAGTAAAAACGGTAAAGACGCCAGTCTGAAAGAGATTTTTGATCCTAACTCGAAGAAATACGCTGAAGCACGTGAATTCCGCGAGCTATACGATTCTGATCCGGATGCACATCGCATTATTGATCAGGCCAAAGGTATTGAGGGTTTGATTCGCCAGACTGGTGTACATGCTTGTGCGACAATCATGGGTTCTGAACCAATTACCGACACGTCGCCATTGTTGGAACGTACTGACGGTACCGTTACTACGACCTTTGAATATCACACAAGTGAAACGTTGGGATTGGTCAAGATGGATTTTCTTGGCTTATCCAACCTCACTGTTATTCGCGACACACTACGCAACATCGAACGCAACGGTAAACCAGCAATTGATTATCGAGAAATTCCACTTGACGACAAAGCCACCTACGAGTTGATGGCACGCGGAGACACTCTCGGTGTGTTCCAGCTCGATGGTGACGGTATGCGTGCATTGCTGAAAAGTCTCAAACCAGACAATTTCAACGATATTTCAGCATTGATTGCGCTATATCGCCCTGGCCCTATGGATATGGATTCGCATAACAACTATGCGAAGCGCAAAAACGGTTTACAAGCGAATATACCAATTCATCCCGAAGTAGCTGAACCCCTCGCATCAGTACTGGATGAAACCTATGGTCTGATTGTTTATCAGGAACAGGTGCAGTCAGCGGCACGTATTTTGGCGGGTTATTCTCTTGGCAAGGCCGACGTCCTGCGTCGTGCTATGGGTAAGAAGAAGCCTGAAGTGCTAGCTAAAGAAAAGATTCCTTTCTTTGAAGGAATGAAAGAACATGGTTACTCCGAAGAGGCTGCTCAAGCGGTGTGGGACGTACTGGTGCCTTTCTCGGGATATGCGTTTAATAAAGCACATTCTGCCGCTTACGGCTTGATCTCCTACTGGACTGCATATCTTAAAACTCACTATCCAGTCGAGTTTATGGCTGCCCTGCTGCAGAATGAGCGCAGCAATAAAGACAAAACCGCCCTATACCTTGGTGAAGCACGGCGTATGGGTATTCAGGTACTTCCTCCTGACGTTAACGAGTCAGTTCTTGAATACTCTGCAGTCGGTGATGTTGTACGTTTCGGTCTAGGAGCAATCCGCAACGTTGGCGATCAGCCCGTGGCTGACATCATTGCTGAGAGAGAAGGAAAGCGAGGCAAATTCGCCAACTTCATGGACTTTATTCGCCGTGTACCATTGTCGGCTCTTAACCGGCGTCTGGTGGAATCTTTGATTAAAGCGGGTGCTTTTGACTCAATCGACCCCAACCGGCGGGCTCTTTATCAAATTCACGAGGCAGCTATTGAATCTGTGGTCGGACTTAAGCGCAAACAGGCTGAAGGCCAGTTTGATCTATTCTCTGACGTGGACGGTGGTGAAACCGACACTATGGGAGATGCCAATGTGACTGTACCGGATATAGAAGAGTGGGACAAGAAAACCAAGCTCAACTTTGAACGTGAAATGCTGGGCTTGTACGTTTCTGATCATCCACTCAGCGGTATGACTGCTGTATTGGCGAATCTACGAGAAATGTCTATTGCTCACTTGATTGATCAAGGAAAATCAATGGGCGAAGGCCGACAGGTTGTTATTGCTGGACTTGTTACTGGCGTAGATCGGCGCGTATCAAAGAAGGGTAATCCGTGGGCCATTGTCACAGTCGAAGATATGGAAAGCTCAATCCAATGCATGTTCTTCGGCAAAGTGTATGAATCAGCTGCTGCAGAACTTGCTCTTGATACGGTTGTCAGAATTCGTGGCCAAGTCGAAGTACGTGATGAAACGGTGAGCCTGCGCGCTACTGAGATGGAAGTGCCTACATTAGAAGCTGTTGACGAGCGACCGCTTGTTATCACATTGCCGCAAATTGCTCTCGATCGTCCACGCGCTGTCGAACTCGGCCGAATTCTCACCAATCATCCCGGATATTGCGAGGTGCGATTGGTCATCATAAGCGAGAACGGCAGCGCGCAGATGCTCACTTTCGGCGACCGGTTCCGTATCAAACGCGATACGTCACTATTCGCCGAAATTAAAACGTTATTCGGGCCTAGCTGTTTGCCCGCCGCATAGCGCGACGTGGCTTAGCCAGCTCAAACACCACATCAGATTGTTCCGCAACTTGAGGGCTATGCGTCACAATGATGACGCATTTGCCCTCATCGTGTGCAAGAGAACGGAAAATCGCCATAATGTCATCCTGCGTGGCAAGATCAAGATTGCCAGTAGGTTCGTCGGCAAGAATAATGCCCGGATCATAGCTTAGCGCACGCGCAATTGCCACACGCTGTTGTTCACCGCCAGACAGGTGAAGAATACGTTCATTCGCATAATCTTCAGGAAGTCGTACACGTTCCAACAGCTCAGCAACAATCTCGTTCTTTTTTGACCTCTCAAATTTCTTGCCACTTGCCTCCATCGACAGCGTAATATTTTCCGATACCGTCAACGCGGGCAACAGGTTGAAGCTTTGGAAGATAACGCCAATATCGTGGCTGCGGAAACGATAACGATCATACGCTGCCAAATCTTTCCCCTGATACATTACGCGACCCTTTGTAGGGGAAGTCAATCCAGACAATAGAGACAGTACCGTAGTTTTACCAGCTCCAGAAGGTCCGACAATTGACGTCACGACGCCAGAGTGAAATTCACGGCTAAGATCGCGAACAACCAACTTGCCGCCTTTGGAATAAGAATATGAGACGTGGTCTAAAGCGAGGGCTACAGTGCCATCACCGTTTTGCGCTGTGTCAGCAGATACGTTTGCTGCATGAGCAGACGTAGATGTGCTTTTAGCTGTTTGTGGTGTTG
>CAYQJZ010000017.1:0-3329 GCA_964417995.1 uncultured Bifidobacterium sp. | reverse complement strand
TTTTTAAAGGGGTTATCAGGAGCGGTCGGCAAGAATTTGCAACGGCTCATAGCGAATAATTGCGATGACTCCGACCAACGCCGAGAAGAGGGTAAGCGCCAATCCGATAAGTATCAGCTGTCCAATAACAGCCAGATTCACCGTGGCGTCAATATCGTCAACATATTGCGCTGCCTGACTGATACCACCCATGATGCCATCGGGTAGATCATCTGGCGTATCGCCGCTGTCAGTGTCAGTATCGGCATCTGTGGAATCGCTCGTGCTGGCATCTGTATCCGTATCTGTAGACACATCCGAGTCGCTATCTGCAATGTCACCGGGCGCGTCACCACCAGGAGCTCCGTCAATATCGGCATCGCGACCGAACTGAGCCTGCAGATTCTCCGACTGTGTTTCCTGCGACGAGATCTGCTGCGCAAGTAACTCGTTAGAAACCGGCACAGCGGCTATAGAACCGCCGATCACACCCAGTGCAATACCGATCATGGTGACAATTAACAGCTCACCAATGAACTGTGCGGCAACCTTAACTTTGCGCACACCAATTGCCAGCAGAACGCCAATCTCATATTTACGTTCTCGCACGTTGAACAGGTTGATAATAATCAATACCACTGCGCCTACGGCCAGCACAATAATCAACAGGGTTAACGCGAATGAAGCGAGATTCTCCAGCGGCACAAGGCTGGCTTCATATTCGTCCACATCCGTAGAAGAGACAGCGTAACCGTCAGCCAAGCCAGCTTCTTCTACCTCAGCGGCGAATGTCTCATAATCATCGGCGCTCGCAAATATGTAGGTGAAGGTCAACTGGGCAGTAGAAACAGTGGAGTCTTCTTCGTCAGAGTCCTCATCATCAGTGTCGTCGTCAGTGCTATCAGATGTGGTACTCGTGGCAAGACCTAACGATTCCAATGTAGATACCGACGTATAGATCGCATTATCGGGATCCATGCTGGTGCCGCCCATCATGTCTGATGAGGAGAAATTCTGCGTGGAATCATTGCTGTAAATACCAACGATGGTTAATTCATAAGTGATTGAATCGTCGTCAGTATCAGCCAACGTAATCGTGTCGCCAACATCCAAACCATTGAAATCAGCCAACGTCTGGGTGATAATCACATCACCGTCGCTGTCTTCGTCATATCCGAACACTTCACCGTCATTCATGGTGAATGAACCATTCGACGCATTAGCAACTGCAGTATCTGACGAGAAGCCGGTAATGGTGAAATCACCGCTGGACATTGTCATTCCACCGCCCATGCCGCCGGGAGTATCGCCCATGCTGCTGTCATCAGAAGTGTCGGAGTCGTCAGAATCATTGTCGCTGTCGCTTGAATCCGACGAATCACTAGTTTCTACCGGTTGGAAGTCGTCAGTACCGTCAAGGGAGACCTGCTCGGTGTAATACGTAGAAACATCAACGCTTGTGATGCTGGCATAGTATTCATAGTCGTCCAGTGTGAGTGCCTCTACAGTGATGGCGGACTGCATATCGTCCAAGTCTGGTGGATCCTGCTCGTCGCTATCTGCATCGCCATCGCTATTATCGCTTTCTTCGCGCGCCTGGCTCACCATAGACTCACGGTCGACGCCGATAGTAGCAGTAACAGTGGTGGAAGCTAAACCTTCATCGCGGGCAGTCTGGGCGGCATTGCGAATTGCTAAACCGATAGTGGCAGCGGCGGCAATAATCGCCACAATGATGACGATAAGAATATTGCGGCCTTTATTTCTCATGACGGATCGCCATGCGTTTCTGATTGTGAACATGATGTGCTTTCGTGAGTCGGTGTTCCAATAGACGGTAGTTCATACTGCGGCATACGCAGTAGACACTCCGTATCCAACAATGCGACAATTGTGAAAGTTGTGTCTCAATGGTCACTGGATCAAAACGGAAAAACGTCAGGACAAAATCTGAATGAAAGCTGGATGACCATTGGTTGGTGATGGTCGGCAAAATAAAAAGATGCACGGCGCTTATCGCATATTTTGTGCCGAATACAGCATCGTGTCATGATGCGTGTGACACACGAAAAGACAAGCACAGAGGCCATTCAGTACAAAATGTGTTCATGGCGCGTCGTCATCTCACGATTTGGTTGGGAAAACAGTTAAAACGGCGACATTGTTACGATGAGGAGGCATGAGCGATACCACGATGCGAATTATTGATCTCAGGGGCAAACGTCTCACTCGTGCTCAGATGCTGGCTGCCATGCCACGTGCAGAAATGGGCACTAGTGAGGCCACTGATCTGGTACGGCCAATCCTTGATGACGTCAAAGCTCGTGGCGCTGCAGCGCTGCGTGACTTCGAGGAAAAGTTCGACCACGTGCGTCCTGAGCATCTGCGCGTACCAGCTGAGGCTATGAGCGCAGCGCTTGAATCGCTTAACCCGGATGTGCGGGCAGCTATCGAGGAATCAGTACGCCGTTGTCGCGCGGTTGCTGCATCGCAGGTTCCTGAAAACTTCCACACTGATTTAGCTCCGGGCGCACGTGTTTCTGAACGTTGGATTCCTGTACAACGTGTTGGCTTGTACGTACCAGGCGGCAAAGCTGTGTATCCGTCCTCAGTCATTATGAACGCCGTACCTGCTCAGGCTGCTGGTGTCGAATCGCTGGCGATCGCCACGCCACCGAAAACAGCTGATGGTTTGCCTGACCCAACGATTCTGGCCACCTGCGCAATCCTCGGCGTTGACGAAGTGTACGCTGTTGGCGGCGCGCAGGCAGTTGCGATGTTCGCGTATGGTGCCGTGGGCAGTGAGCCACAAGACGGTGAAATACTCTGCGAGCCAGTTGACAAAATCACTGGCCCCGGCAACATTTTCGTTGCTACCGCCAAGAGTATGGTGTCTGGCATTGTCGGCATTGATTCAGTGGCTGGCCCTACCGAAATCGCCATTATTGCCGACAAGGGCGCAAACCCTGAATATCTTGCTGCTGATTTAATTGGTCAAGCTGAGCACGACGAACTCGCTGGCTCCGTGTTAATTACCGACAGCGAGGCGATCGCCACATCTACACAAAACAGTTTGAACCGTCGCGTACCGCGCACCAAGCATGCTGACCGTATCGCAACATCGCTAACAGGTCGTCAGTCGGGCATTATTCTCACTGATGGCATCGATCAATCGATTGATGCAGCTAACGCGTATGCTGCCGAACATTTAGAGATTCAGACCGCTGCCCCGGATGCAGTAATCGCTCGCATTCACAATGCCGGGGCAATCTTCCGCGGCCCATATTCACCGGTTCCACTTGGCGATTACATGTCGGGCTCCAACCACGTGTTGCCCACCTCAGGAACGG
>CAYQJZ010000016.1:28246-37229 GCA_964417995.1 uncultured Bifidobacterium sp. | reverse complement strand
GCTTTGCCTGTTTCGTAACACCCTTTGTCTTTAAGGAATTCGTCTACATCATATTGATAGACGACATCATCAAAATGGCGAATATTCGATACGAGATCATCATTGGTCTCAGACAATGGGAAGGGTGTGGAATTGAGATTGTAATAGAAGCCACGAGCTTGATTGTAATCTTTGAGATCAGGAGTGTAGAGGAAAAGTGGCTTGTGGGTGAGAACAAAATCATAGGCCCAGCTGGAGTAGTCGGTAATACCGGCATCCGCTGCAACCATGAGTTCTTGCATTTCGGGGTAGTCGGTGACGTCTACGAGCCAATCACTGGCATGGAATCTACTCCCCCCCCCCTGTTTTTAAAGTGCATCCGAGCGCAGATGACCCATTCACCGGAAAAACGTTCCTCAAGAGCGTTCTTAACGCCCTGATAGTCAAGATTAAAGAAATGCGTGTTTCCATTGTCACGGAATGTGGGAGCATACAAAAGAATCTTCTTATTACTGTCTATGCCGTAATACGACCGTACTTTGGCAGAGATCTCTGCTGAGGCTTGCTTGTTGAGAAGAAGATCGTTACGTGCATGACCGTACCTGAGAAAAGGTGTATACGGCCAGAATGTGTGACGGAAAACATTTTCCTCAAACTGACTGTTTGTGATGCAATAATCCGTCGTGTTTTTGCATCGCTTTGCGATACTGAGCCAGTGATCATCCCCGGAAAGCTTTTTGATACCAAGACTTCCATGCCACGTGTTGATATAAACTTGTTCTTTTTTCTTGGGTACTGAATACCACAGACAATTCAGAGCATTATCAATCCAGATTTTAGCTGTTGCTTGCTCACGAAACATCCTCGCAGACCCTCTTTTAACCAACTTAACGGATGGAGGAATTCTGTCGATACCACGCGGTTCACCTTTACTAGGCACAACAAACACAATCTCCGCAGGAAGGTGACGACGAACAATTTCGTCAACAATATAGCTGGGATTGCATGTGTAGCTGTCGTCATATGTCATGACGAAAACCTTTCGGGGATTAACCTCTCCACGAGAGAACATCACCTTGCGTGCTAGTAGTGCGAGTTTATTTTCAATATTCTCGCGTGTCCGAAGGATTACCTTTCCTTCGAGTAGATTATCGATAACTTTCACTCGTTATCCTTTCTTCTTTTCTTGACTTCCCTTTTCTTACAAAACTGAGCCGAAGCACTATATATGCTTCGGCTCAGTACAGGTTGTGTTACTTGCGAACACCTGGCACATTCTTACCGTAAATAATGGTATCGATTGCTCTATCGCTGGCCAGACCGTCACGTTCAATAGCACGGTCAATAGACGACGGATGCGGTGTGACTGTTTCGTAGTGTTTATTCTCTAGTACATCGATAAACTCAGCAAAGGTATCACACACGGTCCCCGGTGCCATCTCATCAATAGACCGCTGCACACCACGGATCAGTGAATAAGCAGTCTTGTCGGGAACAAAGAATACTACAGGCTTTTTCAGCAGCAAATAGTCGTAGAAACAGGAGGAATAATCCGTTACCAATACATCAGCAACAAAGAATAAGTCGTTGAGATTCTCGTCAGACAAATCAATAATACGATCAGCGTACTCTTCAGGAATCTCTGGACGCTCCTTGATAAAGTGATGCATTTCGAACACAAAATACGTGTTCGTTTTCTCACACATCTTATACAACCTATCCATATCAATTTCGTTATACGGATAATGTGCAGTGCGCTGTCCAGTACCACGGAAAGTAGGCGCAAAAACAATCACACGACCATTGTTCATCCACGGGTATCGTGCAACAAGATCGTCATGACGTTTTACACCAGCATCATGGTCAAGGAAATGGTCAAGACGCGGCATACCAGTAGCAAGTAAAGCATCCTCTTCAATACCAAATACCTCAGAATAGATACGACGTAAATGCTCATTGCCAACCAACGCATACGTGTAACGACGGTGCGCAGAATTGTACGGATCTGGAGAACCTTTGAGACCAAAACGTGCATAACCAACTGATTTGAAACCGACACCTGCATGCCAAATTTGTGTCAGCACCATGTCACGACCTGGCTCAATAAAGTTGAACACTGGCGTGTAATCATCAATAAAAATATAACGACTGCTCGCAATAGCTAACAGATCTTCAATCCACGCGAAGAGATTCTGCCTCCGGCTGGCAAAGACATCGCGGCAACGCACCTGAATGTCGAACTGACGATCCATATGCCGTTCCAGCATACGCTGGTGTAACGCTTCCATATTTTCAGTGGGTTTATCACCGTTTTCTTTAAGGAACAAAATACGGTTACGCTTGCGAGGAATAATTAACGTCATTATCCGGTAACAGAGTGCAAAAATATCTTTTTCAATCTGACGTTTACTGCCGGTACGGCGATGTGGGTTCTTATTCCACCGGTAGAACGTCATATCCATGACGAGGAAGATGTCTCCCATAAGATTCTTCTTCGGCACAAACACACCAATGTATGCGTAGTGGTTCTTGCCGTAGCGGAAAACCTTGTCAAGGTTGTCGAGATTAGCGAACACAGACGTGTCGTAGGTGATGTCGTAGGTGTCATAGGGGTGGCGGCAGATAGTACTAAGTCCAACTTCAGGGAACAGCTCGTCAACCATACGGTTTACGGTGTCCTCATCATCCCGAATTTCTTTTGGCAATTTGCGGCGAATCTCATGCTCAATACGCGGACGCAAGTTGGGTTTGGCTTCCAGTAAAGCGTCTAAATCAGTAAGCAGACTGTAATCGATACGTGTACAAATAATCCATTCACCACGTTCCAGCACCTCACGGTCACCACAACCAAGCACCACATTCAACCGCGCTAAGAGATGTCCGTTCTTCATCGGTTCGATCTCAAAATCAGCGAATCGCTGGGATTTGACACGGTAGAGAGATAACCTCTCCCCTTGTGTTGCTGAATACTCGATTTCCAGATATGTAGATTTCCACCCGATATGATGAATCCTGACGGACATGCTGCTTAATCCTCCGTAACATAACGTGCTACGTGTAATATACCCTACAATAAGCAAAGAAGCAGATTTTGTGAGCTATGTGCATGACCGAAGAGAGCAGTGTATGAAACAGCTATTGGTATCTGCGGCGAGGGTCGTTATGTTACTGCTCTATCGGCTTTTCCGTTTTCTTCCTTGCCGCCGTCGCATTGTGTGCATGAGTCGAGAGAGTGATCAGTGCCCGACTGACTTTGCACTAATTAAACGCTATATTGACGTGCACCACCCTGATTACCAGGTTGTGGTTCTTGCTAAACAGTTGCGTTCACCGTTGACTTATCTACCACATATGGTGAAACAGCTGTATATGATCGCCACCAGTCAGGCTGTACTGCTGGATACTTATGCGATTGTTGTGAGCATGTTGGCAGGATATATTGATATCCCTGTTATTCAAATGTGGCACGCGCTGGGCAACATGAAGAAATTCGGCTACACAGCTCTTGATAAGGGTGAGGGGCGTGATGTTTCT
Source organism: uncultured Bifidobacterium sp. (assembly GCA_964417995.1). Classification (GTDB taxonomy): domain Bacteria; phylum Actinomycetota; class Actinomycetes; order Actinomycetales; family Bifidobacteriaceae; genus Bifidobacterium. The sequence goes on along the minus strand of CAYQJZ010000016.1, from coordinate 33,716 downwards.
ACAGCGTCGTTGCTGGGTATGCATAAGGGATATACGTCAATATTGATCTCTTCAACATCTTTTATTGATGATTATGCTGCTGGGTTCGGTGTTGATACATCGCTGATTCATGAAGCACCACTGCCCCGTGTTGATCTTTTAACTGACCCGGCATACCGTCAGTATCGCCGCGCTCAGATTATTAACGTGTACCCGCAGTTGGGGCGTAAAAAAAATATTGTGTACTGCCCAACATTCCGCAAACGTGTTCCTCACAACCAGAAAGCAGCGTTGGCAGCGTTGGCAGCTGCAGTGGATTTTAATCGTTACAACCTTATTGTTAAAGCGCATCCACTTGACACCGTTTGTTTTGATGACCCTCGCGTTATTCAGCATTACGATCGCCGTTGCGATATGTTATACGTTGCTGATTATGTAATCAGTGACTATTCCACGGTGATTTATGAGGCCGGACTTTTGGACCTTCCTGTGTATCTGTATGCGTACGACTGGACGGAATATTCAACGCGTCGCAGCCTGTATATCGACCCTGAGCGCGATATACCTACATTGTTTACCGCTGATGTCTCTCGTATTGTCTCTGCTATTGAGAATGACAATTTTGACGTTGATGCCTACCGTGCGTTTATTCGGAAGAACGTTGCTGTGCCTGCTGAGGGAACGTGTACCCAGCACGTGGTGGATTACACATTTGACTTGATTAAGCGCAACCATGCAAATAAATCGAACAAGTAGGTTAGCCTAAGACTCTGTTGACCCATCGTGGACACGAATTTGTGTAAGAGGCTGGATGTCAACGGATAACGTAAAACCACGTAACAAGTAACAATACATGACACACTTTTATCGCCCTAATTCCCATTTCGCAGACTCCATATCCACGCTGGGTTAACAGAGCCTAACCCGGACATGCGAATAAGAATAAGGTTGTAGGCGTGTTGCATTTATGATGCATATGACTCACTGGATTACGCCGGTATGCCGTGATGATGCTAATGCCGGTATCAATCAGTGCCAATGCCAGTCAACTGGTGACATGCTCTAATAACGGATGCTATAAGTTGTCTCGTTGACTACAGCAATTGTTATAAATAGTGTTTATGACACTGTTGCAGCTTAAGTACATCGTCAAAATCGTTGAATGCGGGTCAATGAATGAGGCATCGCATGAACTGTATATTTCGCAGCCTGCATTGAGCTCGTCAGTCAAAGAGTTAGAAAAAGAGCTTGGTATTGAAATTTTTGTTCGTTCACCACAAGGTATCTCATTAACGGTAGACGGTGCCGAATTCCTCACATACGCACGTCAGGTACTTGATCAGGCCGCATTGTTGGAGGAACGCTACAAAAATGCTGCACCGCGCAAACAATTGTGTTCCGTAGCCACACAGCATTATATGTTTGCTGTTGAGGCATTTGTTGAGATGATTGATTCCACGCAGTCCAGCGAATACGAGTTCACACTGCGTGAGACACGAACGCGTGACATTATCAACCAGGTAGCAGATTTGCGCTCGGAAATCGGCATCCTATACTTGTCGGATTTCAATAAGCATGTGATCAGCAAGTTGCTGCGTGAAAAACATTTAGAATTCCATCCGTTATTTCGTTCAGGATTGCAAGTGTTTATTTCTCGAGACAATCCCCTTGCCGGACGGTCTCATGTGACGATGAAAGATTTGGAACCGTACCCGTTTATTCAATTTGAACAGGGTGAGGAAGGTAGTTTTTTCTTCGCTGAAGAAGCTGTGTGGCCAGAGTACTCCCCCAAACAAATTAATGTGACTGATCGTGCCACCATCCTCAACTTCATTATTGGTCTTAACGGTTACACTGTGTGCACTGGCATTGATAATGGCGATCTCAATAATGAGAAAATCGTTACCGTGCCGCTCGATAGCGATGAAACAATGTTGGTCGGATGGATTACCAACGAGCGTGCGCACCTGTCGACAGCTGCTGAAACGTATTTGGCGAAGTTACGTGAGGTTGTGCACGCTCACGGGTATGAGTTGATTGATTAACAGATACTGTTTTTGCTTCTCGTGATGTATTACTTGCGGCGAGGATTTAAACGACGACCAATTTCCATCGCCACTTTGCGAGCTGAATCATCATCAGAGCAAGGGATACGGCTGATTTTGCCGTCAACAATAAGCGAGACCATATTCTTTTTGACGGTGACGTCTTCCATTTCGGTATAGCGTAAACTGAGCTCTTTGCCCCCAATAATGCCGTTACCAGAGTGGAAATTCAGGCCGTAACCGCGTGCTTCAACATGATCGTAATAAATCTTGACGTAAGACTTACCTGATGTGGCAACAATTGAAAAACCAAAAACTCCATAAACAAGCAGGATGAGAATAATTGCCAGCATAATCACATCAGGCGCACCCCAACTGGTGAAGCCAGTAAAGAATATTATGATGCCCATAACAGCAAGAACAACGCAGACTATGGAGAAAATAGTCATCGATACTTTACGTCGCTTATCGGTTCCATGGCATTCATAAATAGGCTGGCTCACTCGTTCCTCCCGTTTTCTCAGCGACCTGTGCTTATTGCTTGTGTTCTGTGTCAGCGAGCACATACTGCAGGTGATGCGGTTTGCACTGTCGGCAACCTATCTGAGCATTGTTACACCCTCATTACCGGCATATTGACTGTGGCTTCCGCCAGCCAACTACCAGCCAGCAGAAGCCACACAGTAATAGATAGTGACGATTACCCTTACGCGTTTTAGTTTTAAGCGCCGTAGGTTGCCAAATATGCTTCGGCAGCTTGTGCAATATCGTCAGTAACGTATGGTGTGCCATCTGCGGTCATCAGTGAACGGCCTGCAGAGAAGATCTCTTGAACAGTTGCGATAGCCATCACAGGGAATCCGAATTCCTGTTGTACTGCAGTTACGGCAGATATGTCGGAATCTTTGGTTTTTTCCATGCGATCCACAGACAATACCAGTCCAACAATCTCAACGTCAGCTTCAGCTTTGAGCTTGGGAACAACCTCGCGTACTGCAGTACCAGCGGTCATCACGTCGTCAACGAGTAGCACTTTCATACCGTCGGTGAGCTGAGTGCCGACCATCATGCCACCGTCGCCATGGTCTTTCTTTTCTTTGCGGTCGAAAGTGTAACCAACCTGCATATGGTGTGTGGAGTTCAGTGCAATCGCTGTAGAAACGGCCAGCGGAATACCTTTGTATGCGGGCCCGAACACCGTGTCAATATCGGCAGGCAATGTGCCGTCGGTGATTTCTGCAGCGATTTTTTCAGCATAAAATTCGCCGAGTGTGGCGATTTTTTGACCGTCGTTAAAAGCGCCAGCATTGACAAAATATGGTGATTGGCGGCCAGATTTTAAGGTAAAGTCGCCGAATTTAAGAGCCTGAGAGTTGAGTAAGAACTCCGTAAAACGCAGGTCCAATGCCTGAACCATAGGTATCCTTTCGTCTATTAGTTATCTGTGATATAGAAACGTCATGCGCTGAACACAGCGAATACATCAAGCGCGTCGCGCGTTGAACGCGTCGAGTGTGAACACCACGGAAACGTTGCCCTGGTTACCGGATATTAAACCAGGCACTGATGTTCTCACTGTTAGTTTCACCAGTGTTCTTGACAACGCCTGACCATGCTAATTGTTGGCTGTCAGCGCCACGTGCGACCTTCAGCCAGTCGAGAAGCAAGTTCAGGGCGAGAATCAAGTAGATCGTCAAGTTCGCGAGCCACGCGCATAGGAGCGGTTGGATCGTACAGTGCAGCGGCACCCACTTCAACGGCGTTCGCGCCCGCATAGAGGAATTCCAAAGCCTTCTCCCCCGAGTCGATACCACCGATACCGATAATTGGAATATCTGGCAGTGCCTGGCGTACGCGCCATACGCAGGCTAATGCGACTGGGAATACACACGGTCCAGATACGCCGCCGGTACGGTTGGCGATAATTGGTTCACCGGTGGTGATATCAATACGCATACCAACCAATGTGTTGATTAAGCTTAACGCGTCAGCACCTGCATCAACGGCAGCACGGGCGACAGCCGTAATATCTGTCACATTGGGCGTAAGTTTAACGATCATCGGTTTCGATGTCAGTGCTCGCAAACGCGTAATCAGTCGAGACAATGCCGCTGGGTCAGTGCCCACGCTCATACCGCCATGAGTCACGTTCGGGCAGCTGACGTTAATTTCCAGCATGTCAGCGGCCGAATCTGCGAGTTTGGCAACGACATTGGCATAATCGTCGTCACTGTGACCGGCCACATTAGTGATAACAGTTGCGCCCATGTCTTTGAGCTTGGGTAATTCGTCAACCAGATAATGGTCGACACCGGGGTTTTGTAATCCCACCGCATTCACCATGCCGCCGGGGCATTCGGCAGTGCGCGGCCCGGGGTTGCCTTCCCACGGTACTGGTGAGACACCTTTAGTGCAGATCGCGCCCATTTGTGCTACATCGTAGAACCAGCGGCAGGCTGCCAATTGGAATGTTCCGGAAGCAGTGCCTACAGGATTCTTCCACGGTACGCCAGCCACCACTGTGCTGTGTTTCCATTCATGCTGGTCGTACACGTTAATGTGTGTGTCGTGTTGTGCAGCCTGCATTGTTACGCCTCCCATCCCAGTTGTTCTACGGTGAACACCGGACCATCTGAACATACCTTTTTACGGCCGTCAACAGTGTCGACTACACAGGCCACACACGTGCCATAGCCGCAACCCATACGCTGCTCCATGCTCAACTGGCACGCAATATTGTGTTGCGTTGCCCATGCTGCTACGGCTTTCATCATTGGCGTTGGACCGCAGCACAGTATCACTGGTGTTAATCCGTCTTCTCGTGGTGCTGTCAGTTCGGCTTCCATAGTGTTCAGCAGCGTAACAACTGTGCCGTCTGAGTCGTCGATGCTGTGTGTATCAGCGTACTGAGAAACGTAGTGATCAGCGAAATGTTCGTTGCGATAGCCGAATAGAGCTGTGGTAGTGCAATCGTTACGTTCTGCAAGTTTTTGAGCAGCGTAAATCAGTGGTGGTACGCCCAAACCTCCACCGACAAGAAGATAATGAGCTGGTTCCTTAATCGCAAATGGACGTCCTAACGGGCCAAGTACGTCAATAGTGTCTCCGGCATGCATCTGTGCAAATTCGGCAGTGCCGGAACCAACTACGGCAAAAATCAGACTAACCTCGTCGCCAGTGGTTTCGCATACGCCAAACGGGCGAGGCAGCAGCTGCATCGGGTTAGAGGAGAACAGGTTGACGAACTGTGCGGGTTTGGCATGCGCGGCGATATATGGGTCGCGGAACGTAAAGCGTACAATGCCTGGCGCAAGAGTGTCGACTGCGGTGACCTCAACGGAATGACGGCCGGGGAAGAATCCTGCGGCCGTTGCCTCGTCAACAGTCGGGCTGAAAACTGCGGTGCTCATTACTTATCCTTGTTCTCCTTGGGGTTAGTGGGCAGT
>CAYQJZ010000016.1:14866-28146 GCA_964417995.1 uncultured Bifidobacterium sp. | reverse complement strand
TGAAAACTGCGGTGCTCATTACTTATCCTTGTTCTCCTTGGGGTTAGTGGGCAGTATATTCACAGTGAGCGAGTGATAGTAGGTTATTGGCCAGCCACAGAAAGTAAACTGAACGCTTTATGGCATAACAACTCGTAAGTTGTCTCGCATTGAAAGAGCAGCGTCACGAGCAGCGTCGGCAACCAATTCCAGTGCACTAGTGGCGCTCATTGATTCGCTGTACTTGCCGGTTTTTGACCATGCTCCAATAATGCCGCGTGACGAGTTGATGATTGCTCCCGAACCATTGGCGTCGAACATGCCGGCCACATCGCGAGCAGTACCGCCTTGCGCACCATAGCCGGGAACAAGAAAGAAGGTGTGTGGCATCCGTGCTCTCAACTCACGCCCCTGCTCGGGATGTGTAGCTCCTACCACGGCGCCAACACGTGAGTAACCATGTGTACCAATGCTGCTAGTGCCCCAGTTGCTGACCAGATCGGCTACATGCTCGTATACGTGTTCACCAGAGTTGAGCTGCAATTCTTGCAGTTCGCTGCTGGACGGATTTGATGTGCGAACAAGAACAAACATGTCTTTGTCGGCAGCAGTAGCAGCGTCAACAAACGGCGTGATACCATCCACACCCAAATAGGGGTTGACGGTGATTGCATCCTCATGCCACGGGTCATTTGTGTTGCTATCGGTATTGTCGATGCCGGTAAGGTGGGCTGCATAGGCGGCAGCGGTGGATCCAATATCGCCACGCTTAATGTCACCAATTACGTACAAGCCTTGACTTGCTGCATACTCACAGGTCATGGTGTACGCGTCAATGCCGGCAGGGCCTAATGCCTCATACATGGCGATTTGTGGTTTAACAGCAGGCACTATATCAGCGATCGCATCAATAATGGTTCGGTTGAACTCAAAATAGGCGACAGCACGTTGCGCAGCAGGACGGTCCGCAGGATCGTCAACTTCTTGAGCAATTTCGTCGGTAAAACTGTCAACAACTTGTGGCGGCACCAGTGCACGTGTCGGGTCAAGTCCAACAACGCTGGGATTCTGTGTCGCGTTAATCGCGTCGATGAGTCTGTCCATCTGTCCTCCTTGCCATCGCAATGCGGATGGTTCTGCTGCACATGTGTGAGTGTGTTGACGTGTGTTAGAGTCTGCTGAACATTAGTGTGGAACCGACAATGGTGGCCAGAGGCCGTCCGGTAACCGTCCACCCTGCGAACGGTGTGTTACGTGCGCGGGAGTGGAATTGTTCAGGATCAACTGTCCATTCACGTGACGTGTCCAGCAGGACAAGGTTTACTGATTCAGGGTGTTCTACACGGCTCAAATCCAGTGTTCGTCTGGTGGCGCATGCGCTGGTTGTGTTGAGCAGCCCAGCGATATCAGTTGGCACATGACCCATTAAATGCATGGGGGCTGTTGACATTAATTCAATCAAGCGTTTGTCGGATATATATCCGGCGTCAACAAGTGCTCGATGGCATACACCGTAAGCGCATTCCAAACCAATAATGCCGTTTGGTGAGGCTTCAAGTCCTGCATTTTTTTCGGCGGTAGTGTGTGGCGCATGATCGGTGGCAATCAAATCAACAGTGCCGTCAACGATCGCGTTGATAACTGCACGTTGATCAGCAGCAGAACGCAGCGGCGGATTCATTTTTGCCATGGAACCATACGTGAGAATTGACTCATCGGTAAGTGTGATGTAATGCGGTGCTGTTTCGCATGTAATCGGCAAACCTTCGGCTTTGGCTTGACGGATGGCGTCAAAGGATCCGGCTGTGCTTACGTGTTGGAAGTGGATATGCACGCCTGTACGGCGAGCAGCGTCAATGTCTCGGGTAACAATGACCAGTTCTGTGTCTTCTGGAATACCGGGGACGCCAAGCTGGCGTGAGACTGGTCCTTCGTTAACGAAACCAGTGTCGTGATGTTCGCAATGCTCAATCAGGTACAAGCCGGCGTTCTTGATACGGTTCAGCACCTCGTCAAGAATTGCTGTGGGAACAGCGGAACCATCGTCACTGACCGCGGTTACCGGATGGGCACGTTGTGCTGCGTCTTTATCGGCATTATTGCCTGGCATATACCAATCCACACTGGCCAGATTGGTTGGTTCACTACCGGCACGACTTTTAGACGCGCATACACACAAATCGTAATCAACTGGCAACGTCACGTTGTGATCGGCTTCGTAATGCTGGAGAAAATCAATCACTGTGTTACGGCCTGTTGCCAGTACGTCGTCAGCACCCTGTTGGTCTGGTGTGACTGTTTCACCATCCATTGCGGGCACCGTGTTGGGCATGATGAGCACATTCGTGTACCCGCCTGATGCTGCGGCTGCACAACCAGTAACCATGGACTCCTTGTTGGTTTGACCGGGGTCACGGAAATGTACGTGCGGGTCAGCGAAACCGGGGGCAATAGTCAGCCCGGTGGCATCAATATCAATTACACCGTGTGAATCGGCTTGTGGTAGTGGTCGATTATTGTCAACAAGCACGGTGTCTGCTACAGCGGGAATTACGAGGTCTATAACCTCGCCGGTATCCCATACGCTGACGTTATGCAGGATGATCATGCAGTCTCGCTTTCGTTCGCACGTACTATATGAGCGCTGCCTACAGTTTGGCTTCCTCGTCGCAGTAGTCGCAGCGGTATTCCTGACGCTCTGAATGCGCCAGATGGAACATTTGATCGATGCCACGTTCGGTGGTAGTCACACAACGCGGGTTCAAGCAGGTGATGACGTTAACAACATGGTCAGGTAAATGGGGGCGCATTTTGCGTACGATCGCTCCGCCGTGTACGACGTCAACAGTGGCCTCTCGCGCAACCAGACCCAGCACGTCCAAGTCGATGCCGTCAACATCTTCGATTTTGATAATGTCTTTGGTGCCGTACCGGTGGCTTGTGGTGTTCATAATCAACGCCAGTCGGGTTGTTGACGGGTCAATTTGTAAATACTGGAGCACTTTCAGAGCTGTTCCAGCTGGCACATGATCAATGATGATGCCGTCCTGAATGCTGGTAACCTCCATCAGGCGCGCACCTCCTTCGGTTCGAGTGATTCGTAGCCGGGTAGATCGTCGCCAACCAACGAGCTCATCAGTGCCATGCGCATCAGCATGCCGTTCTTGACCTGTTCAAAGTAGGCGGCACGAGGATCGTTGTCAACGCTGACAGCGATTTCGTTAACGCGTGGTAGCGGATGCAGCACAGCCATATCAGGTTTGGCGAGTTTGAGTTTGGTTTCGTCAAGAATGTAAGTATCGCGCAAGCGCAGGTAGTCGTCTTCGTTAAAGAATCGTTCTTTTTGTACGCGGGTCATATACAGTGCGTCCAGATCGCCGATAACCGACACTAAATCGCGTACTTCTACATATGAGCAGCCGGGAGTGGCAGCAATACGGTCAAGCACGTACTGTGGGGTGGTGAGTTCATCGGGGCTGATCAGCACAAAATGAACGTTGCCGAAGCGACACAGTGTTTCAATAAGCGAATGTACTGTGCGGCCGAAAGTCAGGTCGCCACATAAGCCGATAGTCAGATCAGTGACTCGTCCAAAGCGTGATTGCAGTGTTGCCAAATCGGCGAGGGTCTGCGTGGGGTGCATATGACCGCCATCGCCCGCGTTAATCACCGGCACGCAAGCAGCACGGGAGGCTACAAGTGCTGCACCCTCTTTCGGATGACGAATGGCAACAACGTCCACATAGTTAGACACTGTTTTAAGCGTGTCCGTAATGGATTCGCCTTTAGAAGCCGAAGATTGTTGAGCACCAGCAAAGCCAATAACCTGGCCACCCAAACGGAGCATGGCGGTTTCAAAACTTAAACGTGTGCGAGTGCTTGGTTCATAAAATAAGGTGGCTAACACACGGCCTTCGCATGTGTGTGCCACCTGTCGACGATGTGAATCGATGTATTCTGCTTTGTGTATGAGGTCACGGAGTTGGTTTAGAGATAAATCGTCAAGTGTGATAACGCTTTTGCCTGCTATTGGCGTTTCGACCACCGGTTCGGTGTGTGTGGACAACGGTCCCACCTTTCGTACGGGAATCGGATAAGGTGGCCACTGGGGTGACCTCTCCGACTATAGACGGTTTTTGCGACACTTTTGTGTCGCGGGTGTTACTGGTGGCGGGTGTATTAGCGGTTGTGTGTTGTGGTGGAGGAGCGTTCGTTGTTCATGCCGTAGAATAGGCGTTCGGTTACGTCGCGTGCTTTGCGCATAACGCTGAGTACGTCGTTTTCGAATTGTTGGCCGTGATGTGCGTTGTAGCCTAGGTAGACGGCGATGCCGCCAAGTGAATACATGTCGTCGGGGAGGATGTCTGCCTGGTTGGTGCGGCCGTGCCATAGGTAGGAGCCGTTGCGTGCTGCCGTGCACATGTGCCATGCTTCGCGCAGATGTGTGGCGTCATTTGTGCTGATCAGTTCTGCACGTTCTAGTTCGTCTAATGCGCCTGTGGTGGAGTTGATGCGTAGACTCTTGTATTCGCTGGCGTGTTCCAGTTGCAGTAATTGTACGGTCCATTCTACGTCGCTTAAGCCTCCTTTGCCGAGTTTGAGGTGGCGTTCTCGTCTTACGCCGCGAGGTAGTCGTTCGGATTCCATGCGTGCTTTGAGTTTGCGAATCTCGCCTAGTTCGGCGTCGGTTAGTGGCGAGGTGGGGTAACGCAGTGGGTTGGCTATTTCTGTGAGGAATTCTGTAACAAGGTTATGGTCGCCGGCAGCGTAGCGGGCACGTAGCAATGCCTGGTGTTCCCATGTGTTTGCCCATGATGCGTAGTAACTGCGATAGGAGTCGTATGAGCGAATTAGTGGACCGTTTTTGCCTTCGGGGCGTAGATCGAGATCGAGGTCGATTTTTGGTTCGAGGGTTGTGGGTCCGTGGAGGATTTGGCGTAGATTGTCAGTAACTTTGCGTGCGAATCGGTTGGCTGTGGCATCGTCGGTATTGCCTGTTGGCCGGTAGATGAGCATGGCGTCAGCATCAGAGCTGAAGTTCACTTCGCAGCCACCGTAACGGCCCATTGCGATAACGCCTAGTGTTGCGGGTGCGGTGTCCAGCTCGTCCTCGCTCATTTGGTGACGGATTGACCATGTGAGTGATGCGTCAATAATGGCGTCGTATACGTCGGTCATACCGTGTAGGCAGGTGTTGTCGTCGAGAACACCACCCATCCAGCCTAAGCCGATGCGTTCGATCTCGTGACGGCGCATCGCGCGCATGGAGGTAGCAAAGTCGTGAATACTGTTGGTGTTGCGTTCCAGTGTGGCGTGGCATTGCACGTTAAGACTGGTGCGGTCACGTGGTTGCAGGCGCTTGTCGTCGCCGAGCCATGTTACTGATTCAACTGATTTGTTTAGTGCATCGCCCAGGAATCGTGAATTTGACAGAATGTGGCAGAGTCGTTGTGCTGCTGATGGTGAGTCGCGTAAAAATCCCAGGTATTCGCTTTCTTCGCCAAAGTTTTCTTCAAGTTTGCGCCAGTTAAGCAATCCCATATCAGGGTTCTGTCCCTCACCTAACCATTGCAAGGCAGCTGGCAGAATAATACGGTTGATTTTCGCTGCGCGTGAGATACCGCATGTTAACGCGTTAACGTGGCGCACGGCAGCGTCTGGATCATCGAAACCAATGGAGGCGAAACGCTCGTGCATTGCCTGATCAGATAGGTGAATCTCGTCGTCGTCCAGTTGGGCGCTGATGGGCAGCATGGGCCGGTAGTAGATGTCCAGATGCAGGTGGCGTACTTCGCGGCGTGTGCTGTCGTACTGGGAGACGAGCTCTTCTGGATGCATGTGGAAGGCGCGGGCCAGACGGCGCAGTTCCTGATTGCGATCCAGTTCTTCTGTGGTGACCTCGCGTTGGCGTTCCAAGCCTCCCCCGTTGCCAGAACCGAGATCGGGGAACAGATGGGTGCGTTTAAGAGCCCACATTTGTTGACGGTGTTCTAGTACGCGTTCAAAACGGTAATCCCATGACAATCGTACAGCGTGCTTACGTGACACGTAACCGCCGTCGGACAAGGCTTGTAATGATTCCAACGTGGAGCGTGTGCGCAGCGTATTGTCGGCTCGACCGTGCACGAGCTGGAGCATTTGCACGGTGAATTCCACATCGCGTAAGCCTCCCCTGCCCAGTTTGATCTCACGATCTTTGAGATGGGCGGGAATCAGATTTTCGACACGGCGACGCATCTGTTGGCAATCGTTGACAAAGTTGTCGCGTTTTGATGCCGACCAGACGAATGGGCGTGTCATCTGCATGTATTTTTCGCCCAATTCAGCATCGCCTGCTACTGGACGTGCTTTTAACAGTGCTTGGAACTCCCAGTTTTCTGCCCACTGCTCGTAATAGCCACGATGCGAGTCAAGGCGACGCACTAGCGGACCATCTTTGCCTTCGGGGCGTAAACCGCCGTCAATCTGCCACAGTGCTGGCTCGCTAACGCCCATAATTACCGACTGGCAGACACGTTGCAATGTGGTGGCTATCTTAGTTCCAATACGAGTTAATGTTGGGCCGTCAACCTCACCATTGGGTTCTACGACATAAATCAGGTCAACGTCAGAAACATAGTTGAGTTCTTGCGCACCGAGTTTACCCATGCCAATAACGGTGAAGCGGCAACATTTACTGCCGTCAACCTCGTGCCGGGCAATAGCTAAAGCGCCCTCGAGTGCTGCGTCAGCTAGATCAGATAATGCGTGGCTGATTTGTGGCTGAATACTAATCGGCTCAGCAGCGGTAACATCCATTGCCATAATCGCGGCAAGCTGCTTGTGGTAGGTGGCACGCAAGCTTGTTGTCGCTTCGGCAAGGTCTGTGCTTGCTACAGGTGTGGAATCGTCGGGGTTGGCGCCAATGGCGTCAAGTATGTGGGAGCGACGTTCGTCGTAAGTGAAAGAACGACTGTTGCAACGATCAACCGTCACAGCTTCCACAAGATCGAAGCGAGAACGCATCAACTTGCCCATAGTGTCAGAAGCGCCCAGCACAGCGATCAGGCGACGGAACGCTGATTCATCAGGCAAGCATTGACGCAATGGAGTGATGTTGTCTGTGCAGGACAGCACAATGTCAGCAAAATTACGTAAAGCCGTATCGGGATCACACGCGTCAGTCAGTGCCCGAAGCGTCATTGTGATGTTCTCATCACTGAACCCTACGTTGGCAAGATCGTTTAATGTTTGCCGTGCGAGATCAAGATCCTGCAAACCAGCGTGAATGAGATCGCGTACACCGATGGTCATGTTCTGCCCAGAATTCATAACTTCCAATCTACCCAGACACTGGACGCACTAAAACGCATGGCCCACATTCAATGTCTACGGCAGTAGACCGCGCTGAACTCGGCGTTGAATAACCAGCATGCACCGATAGTCAACGCAACGTTAATACTGTCACTGACACCAGTGGCATCAATTGACGGAGAACAGTTTAAGTAAACAAGCCGCGAACGTTATTCCAAATACGACGAGTAACACCCGGATGGTTCATCGTATACAAGTGGATACCATCCACACCGCGTGCTACCAAATCTGCAATCTGCTCCGACGCGTAAATAATGCCCGCCTCTTTTAAGGAGGCAGGATCGTCACCCCACCGGTCAAGAATAACAGCAAGCCGTTCGGGTACTTTCGACGAACACATGCTGGTCATACGCCGTACCGAAGCCGCATTAGTCACAGGCATAATCCCTGCTTCAATCGGCACATTAATACCCGCAGCATGTGCTTTATCAAGAAAATGCAGGTAGTCAGTATTGTCATAAAACAATTGCGAGATCAGATGTGAAGCACCAGCATCCACTTTGAGTTTGAGATAGTGAATATCATCATCAAGATCTGCAGATTGTGGATGACATTCGGGGTAACAAGCACCAAACACCGTCATCTCAGGATGAGTACGGCGAATGTAGGCTGTTAAATCACTGGCATGGAGAAACACTCCAGCTGGTTCGCGGTCAGGATTGCGGTCACCTCGCAACGCCAGCACAGCCATCACCTGAGCTTGCGCGAACATATCTAACGCTTCATCAGCCTGTTCACGCGTCAAATACTGTGCAGTCAAATGAGCAACAGCAGCAATACCATACTCCGAACGTATGGTGTGAGCAATACGCGCAGTAGCTGTGCGATCAGCCTGCCGTCCAGTGCCATACGTCACCGAAATAAACGCGGGCTCAACACCATGTAAACCGTCGAGCGTGTCATAGATGGTACCTACCGGAGCAGTGCGCTTGGGGGGAAATACTTCAAGAGAGAATAACGGTGCTGTCATAAACTTATGTGACCTTCCGCTTAAGCCTCTGCCTGCTCAAGGCGGCTACGCACCAGGCGAGCAGCCTCGACCATATGTTCCAGGCTCGGCCATGTTTCATCATTACCGCGCGTTTTCAGACCACAGTCAGGATTGATCCACACCGTGCTGGCATCCATCTTGTCCAGAATCTGATCAATGCGTTCAACAATTTCTTGTGTTGACGGAATACGCGGACTGTGAATGTCGTACACGCCTGGCCCGGCTTCCGTACCAAACTGCGCGTCATGAATAGCGTCCAACACAACCAAGTCGCCGCGCGACGCTTCAAAAGAGATCACGTCAGCATCCATGGCGTCAATATCACGGATGATGTCATTGAACTCCGAATAACACATATGCGTGTGAATTTGCGTAGTGGGTTTAACAGCGGAGTGCACCAAACGGAAAGCAGGAATCGCCCAATCCAAATACTTGCTATGCCAGTCGGAGTGACGCAACGGCAGCTTTTCACGCAACGCTGCCTCATCAATTTGGATAACGCGAATACCTGCCGCTTCCAGATCAAGCACTTCGTCACGAATAGCTAAAGCCAACTGCTGAGTCTGTAATTCGTGAGAAATATCTTCGCGCGGCCACGACCAGTTGAGAATCGTCACCGGACCAGTCAACATACCTTTAACCACACGATCTGTGCGGCTCTGCGCGTAAGAACTCCACTCCACGGTGATTGGCTCAGCACGAGACACATCCGACCACACAATCGGCGGCTTAACACATCGAGTGCCGTACGATTGTACCCATGCGTTGCGTGTGAATAAGAATCCGTTGAGTCGTTGGCCGAAGTATTCGACCATGTCGTTGCGTTCGAACTCGCCGTGTACGAGAACGTCGAGGCCGATGCGTTCCTGGTGGTCAATGACTTCATCGATGCTTGAGTGGATAAACGCGTTGTAGTCGTCGCGGCTGAGTTCGCCTTTGCGTAAACGAGCGCGTGCGGTGCGTACTTCGGTTGTTTGTGGGAATGAGCCGATGGTTGTGGTGGGCAGTATTGGTAGGCCGAGTGCGTTGTGTTGTTGTGTGCGGCGTTCTTTGCGGGTTGGTGTGCGTACGAAGTCGTTGTCTGACAGTGCTGTGAGGCGATTGGCTACTGTTTGGTCTGGGGTGACGCGGGTGCCGTCGAATAATGTTTGATTGGTTTTGAGTTTGTGGGAGGTGCGCTTGGTGTCGTCGGTGGTGTCGGCGAGTTGGGCGATGTCGTGTATTTCGTTGAGTTTTTCTACGGCGAAGGCGAAGTGGCGGCGGATTGTGTTGTCTAGTTCGGTTTCTTGTTCTGTGCTGAATGGCACGTGTAGTAGTGAGCATGCTGTGCTTACGGCTACATGTGGTGTGACTTGGCGTAGGGCGTCAACAAGGCCGAGGCTGGTTGCGTAATTGTTGCGCCAGATGTTGCGCCCGTTGACAACGCCGGCAAATAGTGTGGTTGAGTCGTTGACGCCGTGTATGGCTACGGCGGTAAGATTCTCGTCGCGTCCTTCGATCAGGTCGAGGCCGATGCCGTCGAATCCGAGGAGGTTGACTGTTTCGTAGATGTCGGCGATGTGTCCGAAGTATGTGTTGAGCAGGATTTTGATGCTGTTGGTTCGTGCTGGCAGGATCTTGGTGTATAGGGTTTTGAACAGTTCGATGTCGCCTGGGTTTTTGTCGAGAACAAGATAGGGTTCGTCGAATTGTATCCAGGTGGCGTTGAGTTCGGCAAAGCGGGTGAGAACTTGCGCGTACACGTTGGCTACTGCGTTGATAAGGCCGCGGTCAAATGTGAGTGGTTCGGCTTGGGGGTTGCGTGCGAGTTTGAGGAACGTGTATGGGCCGATTAGGACTGGCTTGGTGTGAATGCCGAGTTCGCGGGCTTGTGTAAATTCGTCGAATGGTTTGGTGCTGTTGAGGCGTATTTCTGTGGATTCGTCGATTTCTGGAACGAGGTAATGGTAGTTGGTGGTGAACCATTTCTTCATCGGTAGTGCTGTGACGTCACCTTGTTCGCCTTGATAGCCGCGTGCCATGGCAAATAGGGTGTCTTCTGGGTCAGCAAATGCGAGGCGACGGTAGCGTTGTGGGATAGCGTTTAACAGGATTGCTGTGTCAAGAACCTGGTCATAGTAGCTGAAATCATTGCTGGCAATGAGATCAATGCCTGCTTCGGATTGTAGCGTCCAATGGCGTTTGCGCAGCATTGCTGCTGTTGACCGTACACTGTCAATGCCATGGTGGCCTTTCCAATATCCTTCAATGGATTTTTTCAGTTCGCGATCTCCGCCGATGCGTGGGAATCCGGATACGGATGTGAGTGTAGACATTCTTCCTCCTAACAACGCGCGGTCGCTCACTGTGCGCTAAACGGGCTTGTGTTTTTGTCTGGCTGCGGTTGTGCCAGGTTTGCCATGGTTGTTGCGTTTGTGTGCGATGCCGCAGGGGTCGTCATGTGTGCATTGCGGTCAGGTTATCAAAGAACACCCGTATATAAGGCATTAAGAGAATTTGAGTGTCGTTATAAACAAGATTTATAGCATGGTGAGAGGCTGGACTCTTCCCGTTTCCATGTTGAGCTGACTGTGCAAGCAGCAACTTCAATGTATGTTGCCTTCACTGTTGGTTGGGTTATTTGTTGAAATCTTTTGAAGTCAGCACAGCCAACAAGGTGCCGGTATGCGTCTGCCATTGGGAGAATGGTTCATTAGAGCCGAGAATAACGGTGCCTGCCGTCGATAAGCCCAGATTAAGTAAATCAAAAAGTGACGCATCAGAATCCTGTGATGCCAACCATTGGCAGCTGACTGATACGGTTGGCTCGTGGCCAAGTACCATCAGTACCCGCGTATTGTCTTTTGTCCAGTTCACTTCATCGAATACCGCTTGCACGCCATCGTCATACAAGCTCTGCCGATAATCAACCTGCGGGTGGTCACCGAATATTTTGAGCATACGCTCACACGTCTGCAACGCACGCGTCGCACCAGAACAGGCGATACGATCGGGCACCAGTTTGAGTTCTACCAGCCCTTTGGCCACACGTTTGGCTTGTTTTAACCCTTTGTCGGTGAGCGCACGATCGCGGTCTTTGCCATCGCCAAGGGATTCAGCTTTGCCGTGCCGCATGATGATAAGAATATGCTGATAGTTTCGTGCTGCTTTAGCGACTTTTTTGAGATTAACCCCCACGACTTACCCTTTCCTCATTCGACCCGTCACTTGCCTATCTTCGCCCACTATTGTTGCAAAGGTTCACACAGAAAAGTAAATATTGTGTCTCTTGACCACCCACAAGGTAGCTTTTCTGTGCGCCTACGTAGTTGTTCGCATGTCCCCACCATACGCCGGACACTGTCTCACTGTGCATTATTAGCCTTGTATTGACTGACGTTCATCAATTACCCAGTCACGCAGTTCACGAAGGATGCGTCCTGTAAGAAACCGCATGTGATCTTCCACAGTACGTAGCAAACCAGCCTCAAAATTCTCAGCACTGGTTCTCACGTGGTGACATGTTGTCTAGCACACCGATTTGATGATCCAAATCGCGCAACACTTTGCGTAATTTACGATCAGAAATATCCCGCAATTCCAAGTCTTCTAACTGTTCCGCACGTTCCTGCGGACTCATCGCATCAACATCACTGGTGGTGTCTTTGCTGCCACGTTCGCGTTTACGCAACGCGTCGAAGCCTTCAGCCATGGCACGTGACATTACTAAGAACCCGGTGTGGCCAATCATTTGATGATCAGGACGTACAGCCAACCCTTGTGCTTTCCAATTGCGTTCGATAGTTTCTTGAATCTCCGGTTCCGTCCACACCGACGAATGACGTAATGCTTCTGTTAATCGACTAATTTGTGTGGTGGTCGTAACGTAGCAGACAAGCACACCTCCAGGAGCAATGACGCGATACGCCTGGTCAAGACGATTCCACGGGTCAAGCATGTCTAGCACAATGCGATCAAATGAATGCTCAGCAAGCTGTGCTGCTACCGAATCAAAATCACCGGTGAGTAACTGCCACCATTCAGGGCGAGACCCGTAGTACACAGTGGCGTTACCTTCGGCAACACGAGCGAACTCAGGACGCATCTCAATCGTGGTGACATGCCCCGACTGGCCTACCGCATCCAACAGGTTAATGCTCATCGCGCCGGAACCTGCCCCGGATTCTAATACCGACATTCCCGAACGAATATCGCCGAGCTGAATAACCTGCGCTATATCTTTCGGATACATAATCTGTGCACCACGAGGCATAGAAAGCACGTAGTCAGCAAGTCGCGGACGCATCACAGCAAACTGCCAGCCGCCAATAGCACGCGTACCCTTCCACGGTTTGCCCGCATCACGGTCAGGATTAACAGAGTTGATTTGTGATTCGCGCGTCGTACTCACCGTCACAGTAATGCTGCCTTCAGGCTGGCCGATTACCGAATCATGCACGATTAGACCATGCTCGGTTTGCGTAGTACCACCCGGCACCAGCTGGTCGGTGATTCGTTTGCCACGGCGATCAGTGAACTGAACCTTCTCCCCTGCCTGCAGCGGTCCTCTACGCATACATTATTCCTTCCTCACACGTTTATCCGGTTACGAGCATAGCGACAGATACGCAAAGCGACCGAATCATTACCAACAGGCAATCAGCCAGCAGCCGTTCGTCACATGTGCGCGATAGCAGCCCCCGACCTTAGTTAGGGTTGGGGTGTCCGCATATATTCGTTCCGTGTGCACGACAGTAGCCTTATCCGGGCGAAGCTGTGTGCTGCGTCACGACGGTTCGTCACGTGTGTGCGAAAGCAGACCAACGCCCTTGCGTGCACGTAACAGTGAGAGGAATACCGAAAATATCACTCAACCTTTGCGAGGTGAACCCATGTTCCACATCACCGGTGTACACGATGGTACCCGGCGACGGATTATTGCCAGCAACATTCGCCTGATAAGCGTCAGCCTCGTCAC
>CAYQJZ010000016.1:0-14766 GCA_964417995.1 uncultured Bifidobacterium sp. | reverse complement strand
CCCGGCGACGGATTATTGCCAGCAACATTCGCCTGATAAGCGTCAGCCTCGTCACCACTCATACGTCCCATAATCGCCACATGATCAAAACTCGTGGGAATCTCCTCCAAACGGTGCGTCACCAACAGCACAGTACGATCAGTGTCTTGCGTACCTATACGACTCAACGCACGCAAAGCCACTTCACGGCCTCCTAAATCCAATCCAGTAGTCGGCTCGTCGAGAATTAACAAATCTGGATCACTCATCAACGCGCGACAAATCAACACGCGTGTACGCTCCCCCTCCGACAATCTGGCCATCTGCTTACCTGCCAAATAGCTGATACCAAATTCGTCCATCAAACCACGCGCTTTAGCAATATCAGCATCGGTGTAATCCTCACGCCAACGCCCCGTAGTCGCAGTCAACGCCGTCACAACAACATCCAACGGATCCTCATCAGGAGGGAACGCGCGTAACAACTCAGCAGAACTCAACCCAATACGATGCCGATACGAAAACACATCCACTTTGCCTAATCGATTACCCAAAATATCGACAGTGCCACAAGAAGGAAAACCTCGAGTACTCATCATCTGCACCAAACTCGATTTTCCAATACCGTTCGGACCGAACAACACCCACTTTTCACCACGACGAATCTGCAAATGAACATCAGAAAGAATGACACGACCTTGACGCCGGAATTCCACATCAGCGAGTTTTAACGCAATACCAGTTGCCATAACACCCACTGTACTTCGCACAAAAAACAAAGGGTGCCACCCCATAAGGCGGCACCCTTAACAAAGGCAACGCGTCAACTACTCTGCAGCACCACACACCGCACCAAAGCAGACACACATGCTGCCAACAAGTCCTTACTTGCCAAGAATCGTCTTATACACCTCAATAGTGGCGTCAGCAATCGACTCCCAACTAAACTTGTCACGAGCACGCTCATACCCAACCTGACCCATCTTCTTAGCCAACTGAGGATCACGCATCACCTTATTAATCGCATCAGCCAGATCATGCACAAACTTATCCGGGTTTGTCGGCGTACCAGTACCATCATGCAACTGATCAATCGGCACCAAATAACCAGTCTCACCATCAACCACAACCTCAGGAATACCACCAGTAGCGCTTGCGACAACTGGTAGACCGCAGGCCATAGCCTCCAGATTGACGATGCCTAGTGGCTCGTATATTGATGGGCAGATGAACGCGTCGCAGCCATGTTCCAAGGCGTTGAGTTCCGGCTTTGGTAGCATTTCTTCGATCCAGATAATATTGCCGCGTTCTTTGTCGAGCTGGGCAAATGCTGTTTTAACTTCTTCGGCGATTTCTGGAGTATCTGGTGCACCGGCAGCGAGAACAACCTGAATATCTTTGTCGACAAAGTGCAGTGCTTGAAGTAGATACGGTAAACCTTTTTGGCGTGTAATACGGCCGACGAACAAGAGAGTTGGCTTGTTACGGTCGATATGGTAGCGGTCGAAGACAGCCCAGCCGGGATCATCATCTGCTGGGGTAGCAAAGTCATCCATAGTGATGCCGTTGTACACCACGTGCACCTTGTTGGGATCAACATTCGGGTATGCAGCGAGAATATCGTCCTTCATGCCACCAGATACGGCGATGATGCCATCGGCATGTTCGTACGCGTCTTTTTCAGCCCAGGAGCTGAGGTTGTAGCCGCCGCCAAGCTGCTCACGTTTCCATGGTCGGAATGGTTCCAGACTGTGAGCGGTAATAACCAGTGGAATTTCATGTAACTGCTGTGCTAGGCGGCCAGCCAGGCAAGCGTACCATGTGTGGGCGTGGATGATGTCAGCGTCGACATCGTTGGCGATCTGTAAATCGACTCCAAACGTTTTGATTGCACCGTTCGCGTCCATGAGTTCAGCTGGCGTGTCGTAGCCGACAACTGTCAGGCTGCCTTTCGGGTCGTCGCCCGGAATAGCGGGAACATCAGCCTGGGTGCGGGGGCCATCAAACGCGCGTACTGTAACGTCAATGCGTTCGGCGAGAACCTTTGACAGCTCCTCCGCGTGAACGCCAGCTCCGCCATAAACCTTCGGGGGGTATTCGCGAGTGAGAATATCAACCTTCATTGGATTGCCTCTCTACTGTGAGTATGGTGACGTACCCGATTCTATCGCGCTCTGCTCGTGGATAACCGCTATTGTCTTCAAAGAATTTTGCCGGCCAATACAAAGATGATCGCATATAAGGACTTCACGTGTGATTATGGAAAATATTTTCTGCGTATTCGCAAGAATGTCTCGGCGTGCGGGATTCTATGAAGGTATGGCAGAACACACAATTATTTCCAGGATTTATATCAACGGCGTGCCGTTTGAGTTCGACACTATTGACAGAGCTCAGAAGACGTTCACGGAGCTTAAGGAGCTTGTGACCAAGTCCGCTTCTGATCGCAAAGCACGAGATTACACGTTTTCCACGTCGTCGCATCCAGTTGGTGGACGATCCGTTGAAGTTCTTGTTACCTCATGCACAACAATTGTTCTCGACACGCCGCTTGGCTGGTAATTACCACCGTGTTAGTGGTGCGTGCACAACGCAGACAACATTGACACAAAATGTGAAGTCTCGCGACTTTTCAATAAAGCATGTGGCCGGCCAATGATTATGGCCGGTCACATAATGTTTGTTACGTCCGCTAACGATTGCTACTGGTGGCATCTAAGCCACACACTGTGAGCCATACACAGCTAGATTACCTATGCGTCGTGCACACCCGGAAGTATTTGACAGCTGTGAGCCATACACGGCTGATTTATACAGCAGTACCGTTGGCGTCGATATTAGGGTTATTTTTTGAATTGCCTGCGGTAAAAAACAAACTGAGTACACCCACGGCAAATACAGCAGCAACAATAAGAACAACCCACGTTGGTGCTGACAGCCACATCACCACGCAGAAAGCGATTGCTGCTGCAATAATCAATACCCAACTGACCACACGGAAGCCTTGACGTAATGAATGTGGTGCTTTCAACAGTTTGGGGTTGCGTGTACGCGGGTCAGCTACCTGAGCAGCGTTAACGTTCCTGATATGAGCAGTCGGCTTCCATTCGCCGTCAGTGCCTTCCTCCAAGCGGATCGACTTCTGCTGCAACTCGTACTCGTCAAGCATTCCAGAACGCGCACGACCATTGGTCTGGTCATATTGTTGAGGTACTCCCCCGCGGTTTTTCTTCTGCTGTGCACGACGTTCCGCACGGTTCGGCATAGTTTCTCCTTACTCAGACGTTATTCCACATGTAACTGTACCCCATAACAATACCCGCGTATGCGCACGCAGCGTCGCACCAATTCATGACACAGTTACCCACGGCCACGTGTAGCAATGCTTTTGCAACTGGATACCACAGAAGCATTGCTGTGTATAACGCAAGCACGAGATCACCAAAGTCACCGCATCATTGGTGTCGAGCATTGCTCTGCACAATGCAACAATTCAGCGCGGCAAAGCCATTGGCCGAGTCGACGATTTAATAGGCGCCGGCAGTTCAGTATCGCCCGTCAAATACGTGTCAACTGCCGAAGCGCAGGAGCGGCCTTCAGCAATTGCCCAAACCACCAGAGACTGGCCGCGACCAGCATCGCCGCACGAGAACACACCGTCCTGAGAGGTCGCAAAGGAGTCGTTGCGCGCTACATTGCCACGAGAGTCCAGTTCAACCGGCAACTGTTCAATGAGCGTGGTCGTGTCAGGATGGAGGAATCCTACCGAAATCAACACCAAATCAGCGGGCAGTACACGCTCGGTTCCCGGCTGATGAGTAAACGGCCCATTTTCACCGGGAGCTACTGAGACAACCTTTAACCCGGTTACATGACCCTGTTGGTCGGACACAAAACCGGTGGCGGTTGTTGAGGTTTCAATATTCACCTCTGTGGTACTACCTTCTACCGTCTGATCAGAACCGATAAAGTGTACGGAATCAGTGTTGTACAGGTATTCGCCACCCTCTTCCATCGAACTGGTCTTCTGGTAAAGACGCGCATATGTAGGCCATGGCTGATTGTCTGGGCGTGTGCACGGCTCTTTGTCGGCAATCTGCAACACGGTTACGCTTGCTGCACCCTGACGGATAGCTGTACCCAAGCAGTCAGAACCGGTATCGCCGCCACCGATAACGATAACGTTTTTCCCTTGAGCAGTAATGTCATGGATCGGCTTCTTACCATAGATACGGCGTGTGGCGTCCGGCAAATAGTCCATCGCAAAATGAATACCGTCCAGTTCACGCCCAGGAAGATTCATATCACGCGGCACACTCGACCCAATAGCCACAACCACCGCATCGTAACGTGATCGCAAATCAAACCAGGAGATATCTTTACCGATTTCCACGTTGGTACGGAAACGTGTGCCTTCAGCTTCCATTTGTTCAACACGCCGGTCGATTAAAGATTTCTCAAGTTTGAAGTTAGGAATGCCGTAGCGCATCAGGCCGCCGATCTCATCGTCACGTTCGTAAACAACGACGGTGTGGCCTGCACGGGTAAGCTGCTGAGCACAAGCGAGACCTGCTGGACCGGAGCCAACAACAGCAACTGTCATATCAGTTAAACGGTGAGGCGGCATTGGTTTGACATAGTCGAGTTCCCATGCTTGGTCGATAATTGTGCATTCGTCGTTTTTGATCATTGTGGCCGGCTGGTGGATGCCTAGAACGCAGGCAGCCTCACATAGAGCCGGGCAAATACGACCGGTGATCTCCGGGAAGTTATTAGTAGACGACAGTCGATTGTAAGCGTCTTCCCACTTGCCTTGATATACCAGATCGTTGAATTCAGGAATAAGATTGCCCAGCGGACAGCCGGTCATACAGAATGGCGTGCCACAATCCATGCAGCGCGCCGCCTGTTCAATTGTCCACGATTGCAGGCCGGACTCAGCATGAACATCGGACCAGTCGCGGATACGTTCAGCAACCGGACGTTCAGCCAGTTCGCGACGGGTACGTACCTTGAGGAATCCTTTGGGGTCCGCCATTTTAGCGTGCTCCTTCCATAACCTGCTCGTACACCTGTTCCCATACACCGGGCGCGGTGAAATCGATATGCTCGTCCTCAGCGTGTTGCATCGCTTCTGTCATGGCCACATACTGCTTGGGCACAACATGAGTAAAGCGTGCAACGGAAGCACTCCAGTCGTTCAACAGTGAGGTAGCAAAAACAGAACCAGTCTCTTCAGCGTGGCGTGCAACGAGATCATGTACGCGTGCCGACGTGGCATCGTCCAATGGTTTGAATAGCAGCGACTCACTCTTTATGGCGTTCGGGTTGATCTTGCTCATATCAAGATCAAGAACAAAAGCGTCACCACCGGAGAAACCGGCACCAAAGTTGCGGCCAGTAGGCCCGAGTACAACAACAGTGCCACCGGTCATGTATTCGCAACCGTGATCGCCGACACCTTCAACAACGAATGTTGCACCACCGTTGCGTACAGCGAAACGTTCACCGGCCTGACCGCCTACGAACATTTCACCAGAGGTGGCTCCGAAACCGGTAACGTTACCTGCAATAACGTTTGCATGGGGATCGTAGGTAACTCCGTTTTCAGGGCGGATAATCATACGACCGCCAGACAATCCCTTGCCCGCATAATCGTTGACTTCACCGAAGATACGCATGGTTTCGCCACGCGGGATGAACGCACCAATGGATTGGCCACCAGAGCCGTGCAATGTCATGTCGATAGTGTCGTCTGGCAGACCTTCAGCACCGTAACGGCGAGTGATCTCATAGCCGACCATGGTGCCCAATGTGCGGTTGACGTTACGGATTGGGATCTCAATGCGTACAGGTTCACGACGTTCAAGCGCCGGTTCAGCCATACGAATCAGATCGTTATCCAACGCCTTGTCAAGTTCGTGATTCTGTTCAATGGTTTTATGCAGAACCGTTCCCGGCACGGGACCTGGCTGTATCAACACATTACTCAGATCAATACCGTCGGTCTTCCAATGGCTCACAGCGTCGTCTTGATCGAGGCATTCAACATGACCAACGGCTTCTTCAATCGTGTGGAAACCGAGTTCAGCAAGCAGTTCACGTACTTCTTCAGCAATAAACATGAAGAAGTTAATAACATGCTCTGGCTTGCCGGTAAACCGGGCACGCAATTCCGGGTCTTGTGTGGCAATACCCTGCGGGCATGTGTTCTTCTGACAGGCGCGCATCATCACACAGCCCTCAACAATAAGCGCTGCCGTAGCAAAACCGAACTCTTCGGCACCAAGCAGGGCAGCAACCATCACGTCGCGACCGGTTTTCAGCTCGCCATCGCACTGCACAGTCACACGGGAACGCAAACCGTTGAGAATTAACGTCTGCTGTGTTTCCGACAAGCCAATCTCCCACGGCGTACCCGCATGTTTGATGGCGTTGAGCGGAGCCGCACCAGTACCACCGTCGTAACCAGAGATCAACACCACGTCGGCATGGCATTTGGCCACACCAGCAGCAATGGTACCAACGCCAAACTCAGAGACAAGCTTAACGTGCACACGCGCTTTTGGATTGGCCATTTTGGCGTCGTTGATCAACTGTTTAAGATCTTCGATGGAATAAATATCATGATGAGGTGGTGGGGAAATCAACTCCACACCAGGCGTGGAGTGACGAACTTTAGCAATCCACGGCGGAACCTTGGCTCCAGGTAGATGACCACCCTCGCCCGGTTTAGCGCCCTGAGCAAGTTTGATCTGCAAATCAGTAGCGTGAACAAGATAATCACTGGTCACACCAAAACGGGCGGAAGCGATCTGCTTGATACGGCTGTAACGCAGTGGATCGTTGATACGGTCGTCAGATTCACCACCTTCACCGGAGTTTGACCGCGCACCAATAGTGTTCATAGCAATAGCAAGCGTTTCATGCGCCTCTTGCGAAATAGAACCGTAGCTCATCGCTCCAGTGGAGAAACGCTTAACAATCTCGCTAGCCGGTTCCACCTCATCAAGAGCAATAGGCTTACGCGTGTGCGTGAACTTCATCAAACCACGTAATGTCATCAAACGATTCGACGTATCGTTGACATGCGACGAATACTTCTTGAACATCTGATAGTCGCCACGCTTGGTGGACTGCTGAAGCAAGAAGATTGATTCCGGATCGTTGAGATGGTCCTCACCTGTACGACGCCACTTGTAATCGCCGCCCGTTTGTAACGCGTTATGCGCCGTGACATTCCACTGGTTCGGGTAAGCGACACGATGGCGAACAGCTACTTCTTCAGCAATCTCGTCGAGACCGATGCCGCCGACCTGCGAGGTCGTGCCGGTGAAGTAGCGGTCAACAACCGCTTGGCATAAGCCAACAGCCTCAAACAGTTGCGCGCCACGGTAGCTCATAATCGTGGACACACCCATTTTGCTCATAATCTTGAGCACACCAGTAGAAAGAGCCTTGGTTAAATTGGACACAGCAGTGGCCACATCAACCTTGAGATAACCGCGTGCGGCAAGATCTTCTACCGATTCAAAAGCGAGATAAGGGTTCACACAGGCCGCACCATAAGCAACCAGTAGCGCAACATGGTGAATTTCACGCACATCACCGGCTTCAACAGCCAATGACACTTGTGTGCGCGTATGGTGACGTAACAGATGATGCTGCACAGCAGAGGTGAGCAGCAATGACGGGATCGGCCCCCACGTGTGGTTTGACCCACGGTCGGATAGAACAATAAAGTTTGCCCCGTTGGCAATCGCCGTGTCGATTTCAGTGAAAATCTCTTCCAAACGGGATTCTAACGCTTTGCCACCGCCAGCAACCTGGTAAAGACCTTTAACAACAAAAGGCTTGTAGTAGCCGTTAAGAACTGCTGCGCGATCCAGTCGCTTCAGCTGAGCCATCTCCTCAGAGTTGATTACTGGCAGCGGAATAACAATCTTCTTGGCATGCAGTTCGCCGTCATCAAGCAGATTCGGTTCAGGACCGATTGCTGATTCCAGGCAGGTAACAATTTCTTCACGTTCCCAATCCAACGGCGGGTTTGTTACCTGAGCAAACTTCTGTGTGAAGTAATCAAAAAGCATGCGACTACGGCTTGACAATGCAGCCATTGGAGCGTCGTTGCCCATGGAACCCAATGGTTCTTTACCAGTATTGGCCATCGGAGTCAACAGCAGTTTCAAGTCCTCTTCGGTATAACCGAAGGCACGTTGACGACGCAATACAGATTCAAAAGAATGATTCACGTGCTCACGCGTAGGCAACTCGTCCAAACGTACCGAATTACCTTCCATCCACTGACGATACGGATGCTGCGCAGCAAGTGATTGCTTAATCTCGCTGTCAGGAATAATACGGCCTTCAGCAGTGTCAACCAGGAACATCTTGCCTGGTTCAAGGCGACCTTTTGACACCACATGAGTGTGGTCAATATTCGGCAGAACACCAGCCTCAGAAGCGAGAACAAGAATACCATTATCGGCAAGCTGCCAACGTCCCGGACGGAAACCGTTACGATCCAATTGAGCACCAACCTGCGTACCATCGGTAAAGATAATATGCGCAGGACCATCCCACGGTTCAATCAACGTGTTGTTGTATTCGTAGAACGCACGCACATCCGGGGCAAGCGTAGTGTCATTCTCCCATGCTGGCGGCAACATCATCAGCACAGCGTGCGGCAGGCTGCGACCAGCCAAATGCAACAATTCAAGGCATTCGTCGAAAGTACCAGAATCCGAGTAGCCGGGTGTGTTAATAGGCAGAAGAGGTTCAAAATCGCCAAGCAGTTCAGAACTCAAACGGCCTTCACGAGCAGACAGCCAGTTGCGATTGCCTTGAATGGTGTTAATTTCACCATTGTGAGCAAGCAGACGGAACGGTTGAGCCAACGGCCAACTGGGGAATGTATTCGTAGAGAAACGCGAATGCACAACAGCAACGCGAGCTTTCATACGTTCGTCAGTCAAATCAGGGAAAAACGAGGTCAGCTGCATGGTGGTGAGCATGCCCTTGTAGGTGATTGTGCGCGACGACAATGACGCAAAATACACACCAACCTCGTGTTCAACGCGCTTACGTACGCGGAACACTTTGCGTTCCAGATCAAGACCGTTTAATTCACCGTCAGGCCCGGCCAATACCAGCGTGACAAAAGCAGGCATGGACGCAAGAGCCTGCAGACCTAAACCGTCCGGATTCGTCGGTACGGCACGCCATGCAAGCACTTCAAGGCCTTCATCTTCAGCAATAGCGGCAATAGCTTGTTCCTGCTGCCCGCACTGAGCAATATCGCGATCAAGGAAAGCAATACCGGCTGCATAGTGGCCTGCTTCAGGAAGATTAGCATCAACAACACTACGCATGAACTCGTCAGGCATACTCATCAAGATGCCAGCACCGTCACCAGTGTTTTCTTCAGCACCCACTGCGCCACGATGGTTGAGATTGACCAGCACTTCAATGGCCTGATCGACAACGCTACGCTCGGCTCGACGATTCAAAGTGGTAACCATACCAACACCGCAAGCATCATGCTCAGCAGATGGATCGTATAATCCTTGGCTGTGGTGGATGGTCAAATCAAGCGGAGCGTTTAACGTCACCGTAATCACCTCTCCCTCAGGCGGGCGCACTGCCCCCGCCATGCCTACACATTATCCTTGCAGTGTACAGTGACCTCGCGGGGAATCTCTGTAGATCGTCCATATAACGAATTGACGAAGATGTCAATACTTTTCTGCTTTTCTTACGTTTTTTGAAGAAATACTTTATGTTTTACGTTGTCGTTTTACATGCCGCATAGTTCGAAAACACGTTCGATAACCGTGTCGTTAAGCAGGCGACCACGCAAGGTGGGTATTACATGACCGTTTTGTATGTTAATCAAGCCATCCTGGTGAAGTTGGTGTAGTCCGTTCATATCTACTGGGTTCGGCAGTGCAGACAGATCCAATCCCTCACGTAACCGCAAGCCAAGCATAATTGTTTCTTCCATGGCCTCGTTGGACGTCATTGTTTCAGTTCCTGACCATGGAACAGTGTTACGAGTGATTTGTTGCGCCCACCATTTCGGATGTCGAGTATCCCAAGCACGCATGTTCACGGCATTGTAATGACTGTGTGCACCGGGACCGATACCAGCCCAGTCAACGTTGCGCCAGTAGCCAAGATTGTGACGGCTCTCATATCCAGGTCGAGACCAGTTAGAAATCTCGTACCAGTGAAGTCCAGCCGCATAAAACAGCTCGTCGGCAATCTCGTATTTGGCGGCCTCATCATCGTCGTCAGGCTTGGGTAGTGTTCCAGCCGCAATACGCCGACCCATTGTGGTAGTCGGTTCAACAGTTAACGCATATGCTGACACATGATTCACACCCAAATCAATTGCTGTTGTTACTGATGTACGCCAATCATCAAGACTCTCCCCCGGCGCACCATAAATTAGATCAACAGAACTGCGTAAACCAGCAGCGTCAGCAGCTTGAATTCCCGCTTCAACATTGGCTGGCGTATGCGTACGATCCAATGTTGCCAACACCTGTGGAACAGCCGACTGCATACCGAAAGAAATGCGTGTAAACCCGCCGTCAGCCAAACAGTGAATATAGTCAGTATTCACCGTGTCAGGATTCGCTTCAGTGGTAATTTCAGCGTCAGTTTCTACCCCCCAGATGTGGCGAATAGCGTCCACTATGGCGATTAAATCATCCGCTGGCAGAATCGTTGGCGTACCGCCACCGAAAAACACTGTCGATGCTGGAGGCACAATAATGCCTTGTTCCTGCTGCCATTCGTGGACAAGGTGCATTTCACGAATAGCCATTGCCGCATAAGTAGCGCGTGACGCTCCATTGCCTAAATCAACAGCAGTGTAGGTATTGAAATCACAATAGCCGCAGCGTCTTAAACAGAACGGCACATGGATATAAACCTCAAACACCACGATTACCTCTCTGCGATAATCATGACGCTTCGCTGCCGCAGTCTTAGCGATTGTTCTCCTCGCTTGTCGGTATTCGGCTGGAACGCTGGCATATTATCCTTCTGTTTTTTGAGCGGCACGAATTTTATCTTTGGTGTCACGATCGTTACCGCCCTCGCCAGTAGACAATGCGGCAATAAACGCCTCTTGTGGCACTTCAACATGGCCGAGCATCTTCATACGTTTCTTGCCAGCCTTCTGCTTCTCGAGTAGCTTGCGTTTACGAGTAATATCACCGCCATAGCATTTAGCAAGCACGTCCTTACGCAGAGCGCAAATGTTTTCACGGGCAATAATACGTGAACCAATTGCCGCCTGAATAGGAATTTCAAACTGCTGACGTGGAATGAGTTCACGCAGTTTTTTTGTCATCTTTACGCCATAGCTGTAGGCCTTGTCGCGGTGTACAATCGCGCTGAAAGCATCCACTTTCTCGCCTTGAATAAGAATGTCCACCTTAACAAGGTCAGCGGTTTGCTCTCCGTCTTCGTGATAGTCAAGTGACGCATAACCTTTGGTACGGCTTTTCAACTGGTCAAAGAAGTCGAAAACAATTTCTGCCAATGGCATGCGGTAATGCATTTCTACACGGTCGGTGCTGATATATTCCATCGTTCCCATGTGACCACGATGGTCTTGGCAGAGTTCCATAACCGAGCCGATGAACTCCTTTGGTGCGATAATATCCGCCGCCACCACGGGTTCAACAATCTGTTTAATCTTTCCTTCGGGAAATTCACTCGGATTGGTGACATGGTGTACAGAGTTGTCTTCTGACGTTACCTCGTAAGGCACGTTTGGTGCTGTAGAGATCAAATCAAGACCAAATTCGCGTTCAAGACGTTCGCAGACGATTTCCATATGCAGCAATCCCAAAAAACCGCAACGGAAACCGAATCCCAAAGCCACTGATGTTTCCGGTTCATAGATGAGCGCAGCATCGTTAAGTTTGAGTTTGTCAAGCGCATCGCGCAATTCTGGATACTGAGCGTTGTCAATAGGGAATAAACCGGCATACACCATGGGTTGTGGATCGCGGTAGCCGGGCAGTGGTTCAACAGCACCTTTGACTGCTGTAGTAATCGTGTCGCCTACCTTGGATTGGCTCACATCCTTTGCACCGGTAATAACATAGCCTACTTCACCGGCGCCTAGTGCTTTGGTGGGTATCATTTCTGGACTGATCACGCCGATTTCAATGGGATCGTGTGTCATACCAATACCCATCATGTGTAGTTTCTCGCGATCGTGGAGTTCACCATCAACCATACGAATGTAGGTAACGATGCCGCGGTACGAGTCATACACTGAATCGAAAATCAGTGCGCGAGCAGGAGCAGTAGGATCCCCTTGTGGCGCGGGTACATCCATAACAATGTGATCAAGCAGATCAGACACGCCCTCACCGGTTTTACCAGACACGCGCAGCACGTCCGATGGTTCACAACCGATCAGCCCTGCGATTTCTTCAGCATGTTTATCGGGTTCAGCACTCGGCAAATCAATCTTGTTTAATACGGGAATAATTGTTAGATCATGGTCAATAGCCATGTACAGGTTTGACAATGTTTGTGCTTCAATCCCCTGTGTAGCATCAACCAACAGTACGGCACCCTCGCATGCAGCCAACGCGCGAGAAACCTCATAGGTGAAATCAACGTGGCCGGGAGTGTCAATCATGCCCAATGTGTATTCGGTGCCATCGAACGACCACGGCACACGCACAGCCTGCGACTTAATTGTGATACCGCGTTCTTGCTCGATATCCATACGGTCAAGGAATCGATCGTGCATTTCGCGTTCTGACACGACTCCGCTCAGCTGAAGAATGCGGTCAGCCACAGTAGACTTACCATGATCAATATGGGCGATAATACAGAAGTTGCGGATCAGTGACTGCTCGGTGAAACCCGGCTGGTTGTGCTGTGTAGCCACCAAAAGGCCTCCTCGTAGGGCATGGGATAGAAAACTTCTCTCATCCTAGCAACTTCCCTGGCTGGAATGCTTGAAGTCTTTACTGAAGACTTCAACACGACATGATTGTGGCAGTACCGCCATTTTTCCGCGGGGGGTGCTAACATAACGGTCTTGTATGTCCTAAAACACACATCGTTTGGAGTCATAGTGGCAAACATCAAGTCGCAGAAGAAGCGCGTTCGCACCAACGAGAAGGCGCACAAGCGCAACGTGGCCGTTAAGTCCAGCCTGAAGACTGCGGTCCGCGCCACCCGTGAGGCCATTGCCTCGGGCGATAAGGCTGCTGCTGAAGCCGCCTACAAGGTTGCTGCTCAGAAGCTTGACAAGGCTGCTGGCGCTGGCGTGATTCATAAGAATCAGGCTGCGAACCGCAAGTCTGGTCTTGCTTTGGCAATTAACGCCATGTGAGCAAGACTGACATAGTCGCAATAATGCCCGTGACCGTAAGTGGTTGCGGGCATTATTTGTTTTTGCCTTTATGGCGATGCTCATTCCAGTCACGACTGCTGGGGAGATAAGTGTGATGACGTTCTACTGCTCCCGGCAACGTGATGTTGAAACGTACTGAAAGCAATCGCATTGCAACAACAAGGATGACAATTCCTACGTCAAGCACGATTTCTAACGTGCCGTTAATAATGCCGGCCTCTACTCCTTTGCAGACAAAAACTGTTAGCACGCAGCCCACAGCGGATGGAACAGCGTACCAATGTTTGTCGCGAATAACCACGGGAACTACGTTGATAAGCATGTCGCGGATCAGTCCACCCGCTAATGCGGTGAACATACCCATAAAGACGGCTGTCATGCCTGACGTGCCATACAGCATAGCTTTTTCCGTGCCGTTGACTGCAAACAGGCCCATAGCTACGGCATCGATTGTCAGCATTGACCATTTGAGTTTGTCAACTTCTGGATGAATGACGGCAACAAGAATGCCGGAAGCAAGAGCGGTAAACACGAATCCTTTATCAGAAATACCGACAGGTGGTGTTGCACCTAGCATGACATCGCGGACGATACCTCCGCCGAGTGCGGTTAACCATGAGGTGATTAGAATAGCGAACAGATCGTAGCCTTTTCGTATGGCAGATAGTCCACCAACCATGCCACAGCAAAGGATGGCAAGGTATTCGATAGCGAGGAAGAATCCGTTGCTTTCCAACGCCACTTCCATCGCAGTTGCTCCTCTCCATCTCCCTCTTTTACAAAGAAAAGTATTAGCGTTCTGAATCAACGACGACTCGTATCAGCCCGTATAGAGCATACCGAAACACAGCAAGTGGGTAAACGATGGCGTGTTGCCTTTAAACGCTATTCACAAGCAATAAGCCATGTTCCGTCCACAGTCAAAGTGGTAGTACGCCTCTCACAGTGCGCAAACCAGACGTTAATCGAGAGTTCCCCGCCCAATAACCCCATTCTTTACTTAAGCCGAAAATACTAAAAGGGGTATCGGTTTGTGTCCGATACCCCTTAAATGCGTGTTGTTTATCTCTCTAGTGAACCTTGCTCACACCCCAACACTTGTTATTGGGATTTAATCAACATGGTGCACGTGGAGATTAAGAGACCATGGGCTTACACCCCAACACTTATTGGCCTCTTGGCATTCATGTCAGGGTGTAAGCCTAGATCCTTTAAACATGTTGTTCTTTACAGTGCTTTCGGCGCAATACCAGCACAGCAACCGCTCCACACACCACAACCACCATAAGAACACACAACACACCCACGCTCGCACCAGTCTGAGCAAGAACACCCGACGAATCTGAAACACTGTCACCTAACGAACCAGACGTGCTCTCACCCGTAGCTGA
>CAYQJZ010000015.1:16557-37308 GCA_964417995.1 uncultured Bifidobacterium sp. | reverse complement strand
AAAAAACGGCCTCGCTTCAACACTTGAAACGAGACCGCAACAGTGGAGCCGCGGGGAATTGAACCCCGGTCCGGTAACCGTACCCTCAGTCTTCTACGTGCGTAGTTCGCTGGCCGTAAGGCAAGTGTTCTGCCTCCATCTATGTCGCGAACAACCGATGGCAGGCATATCCACAGAAAAAGTCCCTCATACACCCTGCAGCACGGCGTATGAAGCAAGTCTCCTTAACGACGCCCAACTTCTCCCCGGAGACACTGGAGAGTGGACGGAGCGGCTGCTCGCTGGTTTAAATCTGGCGCGAAGCTCAGGCAGCGAGAGCGAACTCAGTGCGGTTAGATTTAGCACTTATTGTTTCGTGGGGGACATCAACGAGCGGACCCCACATTCTCGGCACGCTTCCCTGCGACGAACAGGTCACCGTCGAAACCGATCGACCCCTTGTTTAATTATCAAACCTCCGGCATAAAGCCGGACTTTTTAGAATAACCCCATGCCAGCAAATACGCAACCTTTCCCCTTAATAACTGTTTCATGTGCTGTTGTGACTATTCTCCGCAGATATAAACTGTGCTACAGTCGCTTTTCTCGAAGAAGAGCTTCTTAAAGGAATCGACCATTATCCTGTTTACAATGCATTTATGAGAATTGTGCTGCAGCGCGTAAGTTCAGCCAGTGTTGACGTTGTTGATGATGCCACTGGCGAACAAGACCCGTCGTTCACTCCGCAATCCATTAAACACGGCTATGTGTTATTGGTAGGTGTCAGCGATGATGATAGTGAAACACAAGCAGAGTGGATAACGCATAAAATTGCGAATCTCCGTGTGTTTGAAGACGCTGATGGCAAGATGAATCGGTCTCTTCTCGACGTTGGTGGTGAGATTCTGTCTATCTCACAATTCACGTTGTTCGGCGACGTCAAAAAGGGGAACCGGCCAAGCTTTGTTACAGCTGGACGGCCCGAACACGCACAACCCCTCTGGTTACGTTTAAGTGATCTATTACGTGCTGAGGGAATAACCGTTAAAGAGGGTCGTTTCGGCGCTCATATGCGTGTCTCGCTGGTTAATGACGGACCGGTAACAATCACTATTGACACTGCCGCACTTGGCCGGTAACAGCTGGCACCACGCTCTAAATAAGTCAGCAGCAGATTCAATATGTTGACTTGTGCCAGGTACCAGTAGCAGCTACTTGATAATCGGACGCAGCGGAGCGGAAACATTGATTTCCTGATTGTCACCAATCACGTCGTCGTCACCAAGAATCTCTTCCACAACCGCGACTTTTAACTCCAAATCAGAGGAGTCTCCCCACACCACCGTGTACTCACCGTCGTCGAGTTCTGTAGTAACCGAATCTTGTGTTTCTGCACTCACTGAACTTATGCGAGCACGCATATCGTCAGACAACCCTGCCAACACTTGCAGAGCTTCTAACACGGCGCGGTCGCTCTGCCCATCGTCAACGCTGTCGACTTCGATAATGGGAATTCCGTCTACCGATGCTCCATCAACAGAATTTAATGCCTGGCCTTCTTGATCGACGGCGGTTAGCGTGCCGTCAGGTGTCTGCAACATGGCCGCAGGTTTTTCTGCTTCCACTGTGACCAACAGCGAATTAGGGAATTGCTTAGTGACCTCAGCTTCAGTGACCCCGGGGATGTCATTGAGCTGGTCAACGACATCGTTGCCAGAAACCAGTAATAAGGATTTGCCAGCTTGTTGTGCCGCGATCTCTCGAATGTCATCTTCGCTTACCCACTCGTTACTGCCAGAAACAGTAATCTGTGATTCGTCAAGGCGAAATAGCGGTGAGAAGAATAATAGCCATATCACACCTGCTAATACAGCTAATACGGCAATCGCGGCGGTGATGCGTAAGGCGATTGAGCGTACATTGGCGCGACGGCGTTCTTTCAACCGCGCGTTAAAATCAACAACCTTGGGGCGCATGGCCACACCGAGTGTGCCTGATGTTTCATCCAGCGTTTTGGCAATAATGTCTTCGCTGTCTAACGTGAGTGGATCAACGAATTCACCAGGGTCGGACTGGCGTTGTGATACGCCGTACATAACTTCGTTGACGTCATCCGGCGTAGACTGCGTGAGTCTACTCGCCGATGACGCGGTACGACGAGTTTCAGAATGAGACTTCTGCTGTGACGAAGTAGTGCGTCGGGTACGCGTGCGCGAGCCGCTGTCGGTTACAGCATTTGTGTTATCAGAAGTGTTGCGCTCTGTGAGAGTGCGTACATTGGTTTTTTTCTCTGCGTCTGCGAACCCTGACACTACTCTGCGGCCAACCATCAGCTCTTATCCGTTCCGTTGTGTGCCTTTAACGCAGACAACAGTACAGGATCCATCTGGTTGATATCACCAGCACCAACGGTAAGAATCACATCACCTGGTTGTGCGCGCATCACCATCATTTGCGCAGCGAGTTGCATATCGTCAACAGCGTCGATATGGCCACCGTTTAGTTCTTTCCCTTCCTGGGCAATTGTTGATGCCGATACATCAGGGAAGTTTTCTTGGCGTTCGCGCGCTGGGAAAATACCAGTAACGATCACGTCGTCAGCCGCTGACAGTGCTTGAGCAAACTGTCTCGCAAAAATCTGCGTTCGTGAGAACAAGTGGGGTTGAAACAGCACATGAAGAGTGGACTGCGGGTAGCGTCGGCGAGCAGCAGCTACCAATGCTGCAATTTCGGTGGGATGATGCGCGTAGTCGTCAACAACAGTGACACCCCCCACTTTGCCGCGTACGTCAAACCGCCGTGATGCACCCAGGAATGAGGTTGCGGCATGAGCTGCATCATCAACCGGCATACCCAACAGGTGTGCCGCAATAATCGCTGCGGTAGCATTACGCGCATTGTGTACGCCTGGAACTGAGAGCTGCACAGTCACGCTACCTGAATGGGGAATATCGAGGGTGAAACGTTCAGCGCCTTCACTAGTGCTATCTTCTGCAGTGATCTGCGCATACGCGGCACCATTGAGGTCTCCCAGCTTGTCACGAGAACTGGTGCCATAGGCGATTGTCTGCGAGGCTACTTGAGGACTGAGAGCGCGTAATACCGCTACTCCCCCATCGTCGTCTACACAGATAACGATATGCCCGCGCACATTATTAAGGTGCGACACAAAAGCTGACCGATAGGCGCTTTCCGTACCGTAATGGTCGAGATGGTCAGCTTCGGCATTGGTCACAATGGCCACGGTGGGATGGTACTTAATAAAGCTGCCATCGGATTCGTCAGCTTCGGCGACCAGTGCTGAACCATTGCCTGCGTGACCGCCGTCGCGCGCACCGCCGTCAGGAGTTTGGATTGACCCGCCAATAGCATAACTGGGATCAGCCAGTTCACCTGTTCCGGCAGTTGCAAGAATATGAGCCAGCAGTGAGCTGGTGGTGGTTTTGCCGTGTGCTCCTGCCACGGTAACGGCTTGGCGACCGTTCATCAGTAGCGCAAGAATATCGCTGCGATGCACAATGCGAGCACCGTTGCGATATGCGGCAACAATTTCAGGATTACTGGGTTGTATGGCACTGGAGTAAACAACTGTGTGAGCGCCGTCTACATTGCTGGCATGTTGTCCGATATGCACAGTGATTCCCAAGGATTGCAATCGCTCAGTTTTGGCGTTGGCTTCGCGATCAGAGCCGGTAACATCTACGCCTTGTTCGTGCAGCATCTCAGCGAGCACGCTCATACCCGCTCCACCGATACCAATGAAATGGGTACGCCCTAATACGTTGATCCCCTCTTGTGCTTTGAAAGCCGCCTGAGTGGGGTCAAGAACAGGACTGTCGGCATTGGTGATGTTCTCGCACACTGTTGTTTACTCCTTTACATGTGCAGTAACGAGGCGAACGTAACGTCCCCTTTATTATCGCGATTGAGCAGACCGTTGGCAGATGTTAGCTAGCGGCGTGAGCAAGGTCGAGAACACGTTGAGCCATTGTGTGAGCAGCGTCGCGAATACCGTAATTCCACGCTTGAGTGCTAAAGTCTGCTAACCGTTCACTATCGGCCACTAAATTAGGAATTGTGTCAACTACCCACTCTTTAGTGAAGTCATTGTCAGCAACCATTAAACCGCCGCCTGCATCTACTACTGGTTGAGCATTGAATCTCTGCTCGCCATTGCCAATAGGCAGTGGCACATACACAGCTGGCAAGCCAATCGCGGTTAGTTCACTAACAGAGCCAGCGCCAGAACGGCAAATCACCAGGTCTGCACAAGCAAAAGCTAAATCGATGCGTTCCAAATATTCGGCTACATGGTAATCACCACGGCCATACCATTCGCTACCCAAGCCAGAAAGCACGTTATCACCAGCACTCACCGATACCAGTTCGCGTACTTCGTCGTCTTTACCTTTGCCGGTTAAATGAATGATCTGCGCATGATCAAGCAGTTGTCGAGCTGATGCCGCTATCGACCGGTTAAGGCTAACCGCACCAAGAGAGCCACCAGTCACCACAATGAGTGGACGATCAGCGTCAACACCAAGTTCATGTGCTGCCTGACAGCGTACAGCCTTGCGATCTGTTGACATTCGATCGCACAAGTTAGCAATAGCAGGGCGTAGTGGCAGTCCTACACGTTCAATTGAAGCGCCCGTACGTGCTTTCAAACCGGTGCCATCGTAAGCGGTGCCAATAAAATCTGCCCAGCGGGCGCCAAGACGGTTTGCCATGCCTGCTCGAGCATTCTGTTCATGAATCACGATAGGAATACCCATTGCGTGGGCAGCTGCATATACGGGTGCGGAAGCATACCCGCCGAATCCCACAACAACCTGTGCTTGACGTCGAGAGAGGATCTGACGTGTTTTGCGCCCTTCTCGCCGCCATTGTGCAGGGAAACGCAGTGCCGCCATGTTAGGGCGGCGTGGGAATGGCACTTTTTCTATGGTTTCTAATTCGTACCCGGCTTGAGGAACCAGATCACTTTCCAAACCGACAGCAGTGCCTATCACTCCGATTTCGGCATCAGGTTCACTGCTGCGAATAGCATTGGCCACCGCCAGCAGAGGGTTGACATGGCCAGCTGTTCCTCCACCGGCCAGAACAATGCGCGTCGATCCGTTACTCATAACATATGAGCTTAGTCCACAGACCCGGATGCGGCTTTAGCTTCCCACGCCGTGTTAAGTGCGTGCAGATTCAGCTTTGATTTGTGGTTGTCCACGCATCATTGCTGAGGCCACACCAGCAGCCGCCAAACACATAATCATGGACGAGCCGCCTGCTGATACGTAAGGCATTGGTACGCCAATAATCGGCAGTAAACCAACAACAACGGCAACATTGATCAATCCTTGACCAACAATCCACACGGCGATGGTAATCATGACAATCGACGCGTAGCGGTCACGGCTTTGCATTGCCATCACCACCAGGCACCAGCCAATCACTGCAAATAGTAGGATCACTAACGTTGCACCAATAAATCCGGTTTCTTCACCAATAATGGCAAAAATAAAGTCGTTATGGGCTGCAGGTAGATAATCCCATTTCTCACGTGAGTTGCCGATTCCTACCCCAAATAAGCCTCCCGACGCGATAGCGTAACGCGCGTGAATAGCTTGGTAGCATATGCCTTCGGTATCTTCACAGGATTGGTAGGCGGCGAGAATACGACTGAGACGATTCGGACTGGCAATAATAAAAATGGCGCCGAGAACAGCAATAACCGCTATACCCGTTACTAACCATTTGACAGGAAAACCCCCGACAAAGAAGGCCACTATGCCAATTATGACGATGATGATGCCAGTACCCATATCTTTGCCGAGCATCACCAAACCCAAACACGCAATATAAATAATGATCGGCAGCACATAAGCTTTCATACCCTCTTTGTTGTATCGTTTACGGGCCACAATCATCGCAGAGGGTAACCAAATACACAGCGCAAGCTTCATAACTTCAGCTGGCTGCATAGTAAACACACCGTCAACACCAATCCAGCCCTTGTTGCCGTTGACTTCAATACCCAGCGGAGTCAACGTCAGTGCTTGCAATATCATCGCAGCAAGGACAACAACAAAACCAAATCGACGGTAAATCGTCACAGACACATGCGTGGTAATAAATGCCAAAAACAAACCAAGCACGCAGTAAATGCCTTGACTAAGCGCCTGCTTCCATGGGGATGATCCTGAAGAAACCAGGCTGACAACGGAGCTGGAAAACACCATGATCACGCCGAAGAAAGTTAACGCCAGTACAGCCACACGGAATCCGTGGTAGCACCACAGTGGATTAGTCAGGCTCTGTAGAATCGCCGATGATGTGTTGCGGGTGGCAGAGCTTTCATCAGTTGTCTGCTTTTTGTCAGCAGTAGATGTGTAGGCAGAAACGAAGTCTGATGGCTCGGAGCTACTACGCGCCGCATTATCTGTGTGCGTGTTACCAGTACTGTTTGCACTGCTTGAAGTGGATCGTAATCGTCTAATTCTGACCATGCTCAGTAACCCACCTTTCGGCCTGAGTGGCAAAACGATCACCGCGATCCGCATATGAATCGAACTGATCCATTGATGCGCAAGCCGGTGCTAATAGCACTACATCGCCGCCGTGAGCGTATGAACCAGCCGCATCGACAGCCTGACGCATTACTATATCGCCGTCATCAGGGTTTATAACGGTGAGAGGAATATCCGGAGCACTGGTGGCAAAAGCGTCAAGAACAGGCTGTTGATCGTTGCCGATAACAACGGCTGCTTTAATACGCGGGGCTTGCTCGGCAATAAGCTGTTCAAAATGCCCGCCTTTAGCCAATCCTCCAACAATCCAGACCACGGATTTGCTGGCAAAGCTGGCTAGTGATGCGTTTGCTGCGTGAGCATTGGTCGCTTTAGAGTCGTCAACAAAACGGATAACGCCATCACTGCTTGTGGCCGTAGCAACAGTTTGAATACGATGGCCGCCGGGGCTGAAAGCACGTAAAGCAGCAATGGCATCATTGCATGGTGCTCCATAGCCAAGTACTAATGCCAGTGCCGTTAACGCATCGGCTAACAGGTGTGGGTAGATAGTTCCGTCAGGTTCACACAGGTGAGGGAAAGAATCAACACGAGCAAGGCGTTGGCCAACATCAGTCTTACCGCCTGTTATGTCACTCCTGTCGACAATCCACCCGTCGCTTACACCGATTTGCCCTTGCTGAGGAGGGTTGAGAGTGCAACCAACTTTGATACAACCAGGTTGAGTATATGCTTGCGCAGCTAACTGGGTGACGCGCGTATCGTCAGCGTTATAAACCAGTGTGCGGCGAACATTGCGATACACCGTAGATTTGTCAGCTACGTAGTTCTCCATACCACCATGCCAGTCAAGATGGTCGGCTGCAATATTGGTAATGGCCGCGCAATCCAGTTGTACAGAGCGGGTGAAATGCAGTTGAAATGAGCTCAGTTCGACGCAGAGCGTATCGTTATTCGGATCAGTTGCTGCTCGGCTGACAGCAGTACCAATATTGCCAGCAGCTGGCGCCTGGTACCCGCAGCCACAAAGCATGGCTGAAGTCATTTCTGTTGTGGAAGTTTTGCCGTTGGTGCCGGTGATGCCAATCCACGGAGCCGGAGCACCTGTGGATGTGGTGTCAGCACGGAGCAGCCACGCAAGTTCTACCTCGCTGAGTACAGGAATATTACGGCGTTGCGCTTCAAGAATGAATGGAGTGCGGGGGTTGAATCCCGGAGAAACCACTAGCGCATCAACGTCATCCCAGTTGATGTCATCAAAGGAATGGAGATCAGCGTCTGGTTTGTTGTTGTCAACAGTGATAATACGGCGGGCACGGTTACGCAGTACGTCTACAACGCCTCGCCCGGATACGCCCAGACCGGCAACAACCACTGTTGCTTGGCTGATATCCATCGCCACACCCTCATTCTTCTATGTATATGGTTGTTCTTGCCACTGTTACCAGGCAAAGCACTGTGCAGTATGTCGGTCAGCATCGTCACACAATATTGCATACGGCGAATACGGCGCTGCACACGATGCTAGAGTAAGCCGGATTGTGTTACCCAGTTTCCGTAGAAAATCACCAAACCTAGCAGCACGAAAATCAGTTCGATCATCCAGAATCGCACGACCACTTTGGTTTCTGTCCATCCCAGCAATTCAAAGTGGTGGTGGATGGGTGCCATTTTGAATACACGCTTGCCGGTGAGCTTGAAGTAGCCAACTTGAATAACATCGGAGCACACTTCAACGACGTACAGGCCACCGATGATGATAGCGAGAAATTCGGTATGCGTGGCAATTGACAGTGCGGCAAACAAACCGCCGAGTCCAAGTGAACCGGTGTCTCCCATAAAAATGGTGGCAGGGTTCGAGTTGTACCACAAAAAGCCGAAGCAAGCGACCGCAGCACATACGGCAATAATCGTCAGGTCGAGCGGATCAGATACTGCATAGGAGAAGCCTGAGTGACCTGAACCCTTAAGATGGTAGCTTTCCCAGAATGCAATTAGCGCATACCCAGCGAAAGCGATCATTGACGAACCAGTGCACAAACCGTCGAGGCCGTCGGTCAGGTTGACGGCGTTCGTCCATGCAGTCATCAACAGATTCACCCAGATAATAAACAGAACCGCCGCAACGATTGTCCCGGCGAAATCAAAACTGAAAAATGGCTCTTCAATAAAGCTCATGCCTGTTTGAGCACTGGCAAAACCGGATTTGGTGGGGACAATCAACGCCAGAATCGCATAAATTGTAGCCAGAATGAATTGACCAATGAATTTACCGGCAACTGTGAGTCCTTCGCTCTGCTTTTTACGCACTTTGGCAAAGTCGTCGATGAATCCTAAAAAGCCCATCGACAGCATAGCGAAAAGAACCAGCATTGCCGAGGTTGAGAAAGCTTCGCCATTGGCCACATAACGGTAGAGAGCTGAGGCAAGCCAACCGAGAACAATAGCCAGGTTGATAACAATACCGCCCATCGTTGGAGTGCCGCGCTTAACCATATGCGACTGAGGGCCATCCTGACGAATGTACTGACCGTAGTGCAACTGGTGTACCAGCTTGATCAGCAGTGGGGTGCCCACGATCGTCACAACCAGTGAGACCAGGATGCCTATGATGAGGGAGATCACGTGCTCAGCTCCATTTCACGTAGTTAGTCCGTCAGTTCCTCAATGTTCAGTTGCTTTGATGCTGGCGGCTGCCTGCTGCGTCAGCAGCCCACATGTCAGCCAATGCACTCAGACCAGAAACATGTGACCCCTTCAACAGCACCACCGTATCAGCGTGTTCATGCGCCATACGAGTGATTAAAGCGTCTGCCTCTTTAGTGTTATGTACTAAGTCTATCGATGTATCTGCCGTATTCTCAGCTTCTTGCGCGCCTTGCGATATCTTCTGTGCTAGTGCGTCGACATGAGAATCCGTAGGGCTGCCCACAGCAATCAGCGCATTAACTCCGTGTTCAACGGCATACGCTCCCACTGAGCGATGTAGGGCGTTTTCGTTATCGCCTAACTCGAGCATTGCACCGAGTACAGCAATACGGTATGGGCGGTTGCCGCTATCAGGATGCCAATCGTGTAAACCGTTAAGTCCAGCGCGAGTTGAATCAGGATTGGCGTTAAAGGAATCATCGATAAGTGTAAACGACGCCTCACCACGTGTTACACGGCTTACGGCCATGCGATGCGGGCTGATACGGGTAAGAGTGCTTAGAACCGAAGCGACATGTTCGCTGGTCATTCCAAGCAGCATTGCCACACTGGCGGCAGCCAATGCGTTCATCACGTTGTGTGCACCGCGAATGCCCAGCGTGACTCGCTGGCTTGTGTTGTCAGGTCCTACAAGGGTAAACGATGGACGACCGGAGTCTTCTACCACTACATCGTGTGCACTTACCCCGCTACTGTGTGCGCGGTTGCTATCAATACCGAACCACAGCACATTCCCTGGTGCAAGATCAGCCATTGATGCTACGTGAGTGTCGTCAGCATTGAGCACAGCAGTGCCGTTCTCACGTAGCCCGCGTACAATCTCGCTTTTTGCTTCCACAATGCGTTCAACAGAACCGAATTCGCCGAGATGCGCAACACCAACCTTGAGTACCACTGCAATATCAGGCGGAGTAATGCGTGTGAGGCTGGCGATCTCACCAATGTGGCTGGCTCCCATCTCAGCCACAAGAAAACGCGTAGTGGGACCGACTCGTAACGCTGTTAACGGTAGACCAATCTCGTTGTTAAACGACCCGACAGGAGCTACTGTTTCTCCCAGTTCGCTCAACAATGCAGCCAGCATATCTTTGGTGGTGGTTTTACCTACCGAACCAGTAATCCCAACGATGGTCAATGGATCTGCCTCGGCACGACGGCGTTCAATATTGTGTTGAGCGAGTAGTCCCAACGCTTGCACGGTGTCGTTAACAATAATCTGTGCTACCGGCGCGTCAACCTCATGAGTGACCAATGCAGCAACTGCACCATTGCGAGCGGCAGTGGACACAAAATCATGCCCGTCAACCCGCTGTCCAGCCACAGCAATGAATACTGATCCTTCACGCACCTGCCGCGAGTCGCTCACTGCCGAAGTCGCGCAGGCATCATTCTTCTGCGGCGCACCCGAGGGTATAACAAGCTGGCCGGACACTGCTTGCGCGATTTCGCCGAGTTTCATCGGCATCATCGTTGTCTGCTCGCTCACGTTCCTCTCCTCTTCGGCTCACGCCGCTCTATCGCAATTCTCTTGATACACGCAAAGCACTTTTAATATTAGCTTTGCGTACACCCGCTGCCATAGTCATCGAAATAGCCAACGATAAGTGATTCACCGCATCCGCATCATAGGTCAGCGACGATTGAGACGCTAGCGAATCCGACTCTCTGGTACGAGTAACAATGCGGCCACCATCCGACAGATCACACCCGTATCGCACACATGATTCTTGTGCATGAGTAATGCTTTGACTGCTTGGCGTTATAAACGGTGTACCAGCACCGATCACATCAACAGTCACTGAGCGTAAAGCGTCGTCACGCAATGTGTCATCATCCATTGCAATAACTACTGCTGCTGCACCATCTTCAGCACAGACGGCAAGCGTGCGCTGCATATCGAAAATACCCAGTGGATATTCAAGATCGAGATAACGGTCTAAGGATTGTGATTCTGCTGCGCAAATAACACCTACCGGATTGCCCAACATATGCAGAAAATCAGCTAATTCGCGTACATCACGGCGTATTGCTTCAGCATTCGTACCGGCAACAGCAAACACAGCGAGAGAAGTGGACG
This sequence comes from uncultured Bifidobacterium sp., assembly GCA_964417995.1. Lineage (GTDB taxonomy): Bacteria > Actinomycetota > Actinomycetes > Actinomycetales > Bifidobacteriaceae > Bifidobacterium. The sequence goes on along the minus strand of CAYQJZ010000015.1, from coordinate 26,019 downwards.
GTGAGCCAGCAATTTCGTCGGCAATAATACCAATCTGATGTGCTGTTGGATCAGCGTACATCACCGGTATATCGGAGTTATTCAATTGTCCTTTCATTGACCGAGGAACCAGTGCACCGTAAGCACCAAAACGACGTACGTGATCGAGCTGATCTTGAGATACCGCAGCATTAGTGACGTACAATGCTCCGGGACGTACCGAATCCACATCATCAGCCAAACAGGTTATGGTCACTCCCGTTGCAAACGGCGGATCGAGCTCAAACCCATGACGTGTGACCAAATCTCCCAACGTCATCCGCCGCGAGCTGGATTCGCTTACTGCACTCATCGTCAGCCCTCTTTCCCCGCTGTCACTGTTACCAAATGTTCTCTCACCACTCCACAGGGATAGCATCGGTACGCTCTGTCGAAGTCGGCACCTCGTATTTCTGCATAAGGAATTCACCGATTGTGGCAAAAATGGGGCCAGCACATTGACCACCGTAACGATTGGTTTCCGGATCTTTGACAATCACGGTAATCACGAACTGCGGATCATCAGCAGGAATAATACCGGACCAGTCGCAGATGAGAGAACTCAGCGTACCATCGTCACCAGCCACTTCAGCGGTACCGGTTTTTGCTGCGACTCGATAGCCTTCCACCTCAGCATAGGCGGCATAGTTCTCCGCTACTGATTCCATAGCATTCAGTATCTGTGCTGCCACATCCTCGTCGATAACGCGTTCGCCATCCTCAACTTCAGTTTCAGTGGTATGCCCTTCGGCGTCTGTTACCGATTTGATAATCGACTGTTGCGGCCGCACACCGCCGTTAGCAATGGTGGCCACAACATTGGTCAACTGCAATGCATTAACGGTGTAACCCTGACCAAACAGCACCGTATTCTGGGTACGACCGTCCCATTCGTCAGCGGAGTACAGCAAACCACTGGACTCGCCAGGTAGGTCAAGCCCCGTGGATTGCCCAATACCAAATTTGGTAAGGAATTCGTAACGCTGCTCGTTGGTGTAACCCTCTGACGCCATAATGATGCCAACATTCGAGGAGTTTTGAAGAATACCTGCGAGCGTCCACTGCTCACTGCCGTGCTCAACAACGTCGGTGTATGTTTCACCGTCAACAGTGATACTGTACGGCACGGTAAATTCGTCGGTAGCCTCATGCAATCCTGTTTGTAGCAGGCCAGCCAAGGTAATAACTTTGCCGATTGAACCAGGTTCAAAGGTTTCACTCACCGCACGCGATGTAGTAAGTTTGGCGTCGTCAGTGCCTGCCTCAATATCGTCGGTATCTTCGATAGCAAGAATCTCACCTGTTGTGGCATCTTGCACAATAGCGATTACCCATTCGGCACCGTATTCTTCTTGACCTTCAAGAATCGCTTTTTTGACATACCAGTCGACATCGTAATCAATGGTGAGTGTCACATCGGATCCGTCTACTGCCTCTTCTGAATCGGCTACTGTTCCGGGGATCACTTCGCCGCTATTGCCACGTTGATATGTGATGTAACCGTCGGTGCCGGTGAGTACATCATCCAAGGTTTGTTCCAAACCTGACACGCCTGCACCGTCGTCATCAACGCCACCTAATAGCGCTCCAATGAGATTACTTGTGGAATATATGCGTTCACTGGTGAGTTCGCTGTAGACAACGCCACTGAGGTTGAGTTCATCAATTTGACGTTTAACCTCAGGGGTAACGTCTGTGGCAATCACCACGTATCGATTGGTGCCGTTAAGTTCGGCGCCTAATTCCATTGCGTTCACGTCATCCAGCACACTAGCCAGCAGTCGTGCAACAGCTGCTGCTCCAGTGGCACCAACTGACTCGCCGTCAATCTCATGGCAATAGCCCAGTGATTCAGCTTCGCTTGTGCCACAATCCACCGGTTCAAATTCAGAGATCATCAATGGGTCACCGATGATGTTGTAGCGTTCAACGCTTTGTGCCAACACTGTGCCGTTCGTATCAAGAATGCGGCCTCGCTGAGAGCTGATTGTACGCGTATAGGTACGGCTGTTTGTTGCCGCCTGAGCGGTGGCTTGGCCGTCAAGTAGCTGCACGCCGGCAAGTTGGACAATGCAGATTACAGCCGCCACTGCAAGGCTAACGCCAACAAAATAGCATTTGGTCATGAATTTGTTACGGTGGGAAAAGTTAAATCGTGAGTTCACTCGTCACCCCCATCTTTCTGATAATCGCTCAGATCGATGGAAATTGACCCCTCCTGAGGTTCCATACCCATTTCCTCAGCTAGTTCTGGCAAAGACGTCTCCAATGCATCAAGTTCAGCTTGGGCTTCTTCCACATCCTGCTTAAGTTCAGAGATTTCCGATTCAATTTCGGAGGCTTCAAACGAATTCTCCACCATTTGCGTACGCAAAGCCAATGCTCCCAGCAATGTGGCACCGAGGAAGATAACAGCCACCGTGATTTGCATCATTGGAGCAGTACGTGAACGCGTCCATTCTAAAAGGCGTCCAAAACGGTCTGTTAAGCCATTCTGTTGTGCACGGCTCCCCTTCACCACACGCAGTTGAGGACGAGTAGCTGCCTTTTTTGTCTGTTCAGGACGACTGGCTGTCTGACTATGCGTACCAGATCGTACACTACGTGCTGTCGAGGGCATCTATCTCCTCCTTCCTGTGAATGGTCGTGTGGATGATGATTGACGATTAGTGAATCGGTGTTTCCACCGATCAGGCAACGGTCGGGTTAGTTCGACCGCACGTAACCTAACCGACGCTGAACGCGGGTTGCTGGCAGTCTCCTGATCATCGGCTTTGATAGCTCCGCGTGTTAAATCACGGAAAAATGGCTGAGCGTCAGGCGGTATTGCTGGCATATCTGCTGGTGCGTCAACACGTAAGCCTTGCGCCATAAACGTTTTGACGGTTCTGTCTTCCAGTGAGTGATACGACTCAACTACCAAACGTCCACCGACGTTAAGTTTGAGTGCAATCTGTGGCAGTGTATTAGCCAATTTGTCTAACTCACCGTTGACTTCGATGCGCAATGCTTGAAATACGCGCTTAGCTGGATTACCAGCTGGGCGGCGATTATGTGGCACAACGTTGTCGACAAGGCTGGTGAGCTGATCTGACGTAGTTAGCGGTTCATGTTCGCGTCGGCGAATAATTTCACGTGCAATAGGTTTGGCGTAACGTTCCTCGCCATATACGCGGAAAATTCGAGTTAGCTCATTGGCGTCGTATTCGGCGAGTATGCGGCGTGCTGTCAGTGTTTGACTGACGTCCATGCGCATATCAAGTGGGGAGTTGTGGGAATACGAGAATCCGCGTTCAGTTTCGTCTATTTGCAGGCTGGATAAGCCAAGATCAAGGAATGCTGCGTCAACACTGTTAATACCTAAATCGTTGAGCACGTTGGAGAATTCGTCGAATGCGGCATGTACTGGCGTGAATCGATCGGCCAATCCTTCATCACGCATACGAGCAATCGCCATACTCAACGCTTCAGAATCACGGTCGATGCCAATAAGTCGTGCTGTCGGAGCTGCCTTAAGGAAAGCAGTAGCGTGGCCGGCAAGTCCCAGCGTGCAGTCAACAACCACGCAACCTGGCTTGCTTAATGCCGGTGCGATCAGGTCAACACACTGGTCGAGTAGTACAGGGCGGTGAATATTCGTGTAATCATTCATCAGAAATCCACCACCGGAAGTATGTCGTTTTCTACGTCGGAATACCCCTGCTCCTTGCTCACGAGGTATTCCTCCCAGCTATTGGCATCCCAAATCTCAGCTCGTGACCCAACGCCGATAATCACAATGTCACTGTTCAGATGTGCATATTCACGCAATTGCGGGGGAACAAGAACACGCCCCTGCTTATCTGGTACCTGGTCGGAAGCGCCAGACATCAGCACACGAGAGTAGTCACGTGCTTCTTTATTGCTCACAGAGGTACGTTGCAATTGCACCGCCATACGGCGAAATTCACGGAAAGGCAGCAGGTAAATACAACGTTCCTGTCCACGGGTGAGAACAACACCTTTGCCGAGAATAGTGCGAAATTTGGCAGGCAGAGCTATACGTCCTTTGGCGTCGATCTTGGGAGTATACGTGCCAAGCAGCATTGGTGGCAACGTATCTTCATCCAGCACACCCCCTTCTATGGCGGGAACACCCTGACGTTCTGCGAGTTCATCGTCCATGTTTCCCACCTCCTTTTGTGCATCACTGAGATACGCTGCTACCGTGTCAATCCTCCACTGTACCCCACGAATCACCCAAAATCCCCACTCATCCACAAAACACTTACCCTTTTGATGGGATTTATGCAGCAATGCGTACTGCACAGCAGCGTGAGCACTGTGAAATATCCCTTGCATAAGACCGCCGCAACGCTCGTAAAGGCCGTGCGGTAGATTAGATTGCCCAAGTTGTGGTGAAGAGATGTGGCGAAGAAGGGACAGGTAAACATGTCTGGCTACGCTTCCCAGCTGCGCGAGGAGCAGCTGACAGTGGATCGCGCCTACGGTCGACTTGATGAGATGCGCTCTCAAGCGCGCGAACGGCTTAACGCGGTGCGCGCCGCGGGATCGCATGGATCGCCCACGCAGCGCACGGAACGTGATTCATTCGCCACCATGTATGAGGATCGTTTGGCTCAGCTACGCGCAGTTGAGGATCGTCTTGTCTTTGGTCGTTTGGATACCGAAGCAGGTGAACGCCGTTATATTGGCCGTATTGGATTATCGAGCAGCAATCATGAGCCGATTTTGACGGATTGGCGAGCTGAGGCTGCGCGACCGTTTTATGAGGCTACCCCCTCCAACCATGGCGATATTGTGATGCGCCGCCATATCACGCTGAATTTCCGCGAGGTTGTTGGCATTGAAGATGAAGTGCTTGATGTGCATTCTGAGCAGGTTGACCGAGCATCGTCAGCTGGTACGTTAACCGGCGAAGGAGCCCTAATGGCTTCGTTGAGTTCTCGGCGCACCGGCAAAATGACCGATATTGTCGCCACTATTCAAGCTGAGCAGGATCGGATTATTCGTTCTGATATTGCACATGCAGTGGTTGTTCAAGGTGGCCCCGGCACGGGTAAAACTGCTGTTGCACTACATCGCGCGGCTTATTTGTTGTATACGCATCGTCGCACTCTTGACCGTTCAGGCGTACTGATTATTGGCCCAAGCTCTACTTTTCTACACTACATCGATCAGGTACTGCCATCATTGGGTGAAACCGGCGTTGTCAGCCGCACCATTGCTGACCTTATTCCAGGTGTTACTGCCACAGCTGAGGATTCGCCCCGTGCAGCACAGCTTAAAGGCGAACGCCGCATGGCTAACGCTATTGCCAACGCTATTTCAGCTCGACAGCGTGTGCCACGTGACCTTCCAATCGTAAAAATCAATGGCTTTGCTGTACCTATGCTGGCTGGTGATGTTGAGCTTGCAATCGCTGACGCTCGTCGCACTCGTCAACCTCATAATAAGGCTCGTGAAACCTTTGTTCGTTCGATGATAGAGTCATTGCGTGCACGCTATTGCGAGCAACTCGATTACACTCCCGAACAGGCTGAACTCAACGATGTTTCTCAGCAGCTTCGTATGAATGACGATATTCGCAAGGCGCTTAATCTTGCGTGGCTGCCAATGACTGGTATGTGGCTGATTGATCAGCTGTTCTCTAAGCCGGTGCAACTGCGTCGTTTTGCACCATGGTTGTCTGATGCTGATATCAATGCTCTGGTGCGTGAGAAAGGCGCACCGCTAACCACCTCTGATATTCCTCTGTTGGACGAGGCGATGGAACGGCTTGGTCCAGATCCTCGCGAGGCTGCTCGTCGTGCTGAGGCTCAGGCTCAACGCGCTGAAGAAGAGCAGTATGCCAAAGATGCGCTTGCACAGGCAGGTATTGGGGCAGGTATTGTCACAGCGTCAATGCTTGTGGATGGTATCAACGGCGCTACAGATGCAGAAGCTACCGCTCAGCGTGCTGCTGCAGATCGTGAATGGACTTACGGACATATTGTGGTTGATGAAGCGCAAGAGTTAACAGCCATGGATTGGCGTATGCTGATTCGACGTTGCCCGTCGCGTTCTTTCACGATTGTGGGCGATGTAGCACAAACCTCCGCACTGGGTGGCACGCGCTCTTGGAAGCACACGATGGATCGACTGTTCGGAGAGCAGAGTTGGGAACTCAATGAGTTAACTATCGATTATCGTAATCCACGCGAAGTGAGCACATTGGCTTCAAACTTTGCTACTCGGGAAGGTTTGTATATCTCCACGGTGAACGCGGTACGTGCGATTCCTGATTCAGTGGAACGAATTACTGTTGCCGACGAAATTGTGTTACGTGCTGAAGTGGCAGATCAAGCCACGTCTTTGGTTAAGCAGTTTGTTTCTGCTGACGGTACAGGCCGTGTGGCGGTAATTGTTCCGGATAGTGAGCTTGATAACTGGCGTACTGTAGTGCGTCGTGCGCTACGTGAGGAATTGAGCGCTCAACAGTCGGCGCGCTTGGATGCCCAGAACGAATGGGATGAGCAGGTCAGCATCTGCAATACTCAAGCGGTGAAGGGTTTGGAGTATGACGCGGTGATGGTGGTACAACCAGCAGCCATTGAGCAAGAGGCTCCAGCGCGTCTTGTTGCGGCTTCTGATCTGTATGTAGCAATGACACGTCCAACCCAGAAACTGCTTATAGTGCGGACAAACGCCGACGAATCCCAGCTGGAGCTTTAGCATAAGATTATGTCCAAAGCACTTCTATTGGAAAATATTCATCCTTTTGCTGCGCAGTCTTTGCGTAACCATGGTTTTGATGTGGTAACAATGAAGGGTGCCCTTAGCGAGGATGAGTTAATCGAAGCTCTTGACGGTGTTGACCTGCTCGGCGTACGTTCTAAAACGCAGGTCACTGCTCGCGTTCTTGATGCACGTCCAACATTAACTGCTATTGGCTGCTTCTGTATTGGCACCAACCAGGTTGATCTCAATCACGCTGGTAAGTGCGGTATCGCCGTGTTCAACGCCCCGTATTCAAATACACGTTCGGTTGTTGAACTGGTGATTTGCAACATCATTTGTCTGATGCGTCGAATTCCGGCACATACGCATCATCTCAAACATGGCTTGTGGGATAAGTCAGCCTCTGGTTCGCATGAAGTCAGAGGCAAAACTCTGGGCATTATCGGCTACGGCAACATTGGCTCACAACTGTCTGTTCTTGCCGAGGCTCTTGGCATGCGCGTAGTGTTTTACGATATCGAAGAAAAGTTAGCGTTGGGCAATGCGCATCGCGCTAACAGTCTTAACGAGCTTTTGGAACAAGCCGATGCGGTAACGTTGCATGTTGATGGTCGTCAATCAAATGTGGGGTTCTTTGGCGAAGAACAGTTTTCGCATATGAAGCAAGAGGCAATTTTTATTAATGCTTCGCGCGGTTTTATTGTTGATCTTGGTGCACTTAAGCAACATTTGCAATCGGGGCATTTGTCTGGTGCCGCTGTGGATGTGTGGCCGGTTGAACCGAAGAAAACTGGTGACCCATTTGTTACATCTTTGGCTGATGAAGACAATATGGTTCTCACTCCGCATATTGGTGGTTCTACGCTGGAAGCACAGGAGTCGATTGGTCACTTCGTTACGCAACGTTTAGAGGATTACTGGTATAAGGGCTCTACTGGTTTGTCGGTGAATTTGCCGCAGCTAACAGTTAGCGAATGTACAAGTGCTGCACGCATTGCACATTTGCATGAGAATCTACCGGGCGTGCTTGCTGACGTGAATAATGTGTTAGGCAATCAGAACATCAATATTCTTGCTCAGTCGTTAGGCACACAGGGTAAGCTCGGCTATGTTGTTACTGACGTGTCTCAAATGCCAGATTCTGACACCTTAGAAGCGTTGCGGCAGATTGACGGCACAATCCGTATGCGCGTTATCGGTTAATCAGCGTCGTCAGCAGTGTTGTCAGCGCTATTACTCCTGCTTATTGTTGCTGTCGCTTCGAGTGCTGTCAACATTACGCAGTAGATCAATAGCTTTTTGAAAATCGTCGAGATTCTCAAAGTTCTGATACACGCTGGCAAAGCGCATGTAGGCAACTTCGTCTAATTCGCGTAGAGGTTCAAGGATTGCTCGTCCAACCTCTTCGGATTTTACCTGAGCGAAGCCACGCGAACGTAAATCTTCCTCGACCTTCTGCCCCAACGCTTTGAGATCGTCTTCGTTGATAGGTCTGCCTTGGCATGCTTTGCGCACGCCAGAAATCACTTTGTTACGGTCAAAAGGTTCAATATTGCCAGAATTTTTAAGAACCAGCAGCATTGTTGATTCAACTGTGGTGAATCGTTTGAAGCATTGTTGGCATACACGTCGTCGCCGGATTGAATACCCATCCTCGCTCACTCGCGTATCGACAACCCTGGTATCGGAGTTATGACAAAATGGACAATGCATTCCCATAAGATAACCCAAACACAAGATTATTTGGCGTGTCGCACCTTAATAAATTCAGGGAATCTCCAGCACATCTATACACTTATTCCGATGGAACAACCAAACGCTGGCCGGCTTGAAGGCTTGCACTGTCTAGATCATTCAATTCCATCAGCAATGCCACGGTTTCTGATACGTCTTCTCCAACAGGCGTGATGCGTGACGCATATCCCCATAAGGTGTCGCCTGAGCGAACGGTATAACTGGTGAGCGCTATATCCCCCATATCAGAACGTGCGACTTGCGGAAACAGAATACCCAACCCCACACATGTGCATACAGCACACATCACAGCAACAACAATCTTCCCCCGCAATGTCAAGCGTGTCTTCTTGCGCGCGACATATACGTTCTTCTTCTGATTTTGTTTACGTGTTAAAGAGCTACCGCCTCGCTTATTGCCATTTTGATACCGGTTCTGATATTGGCGATATGCTGCTTGGCGTGTTCCTGTGCCCATGGCCATTGATTCCATCGCCACCACTTCCTTTCGAACGTGTGTTCTATCGAACAGTTGTTCTGATTGTGGCACAAATGTTCGATTCACACAAACCTGCGTGTCGAACAGATGTTTGATTAAACATATTTTTCACGCTATGCTAAAAACAGTTGTCCGAAAGGAGCACCCGTGAGCACCATCCCGTTTACCCCCAACACAGGGTCAGACAGTCGCGCTTCTGCCACATTGACTGACCGGCAACGCAAGGTTCTTGATGCCATCCGTGCGCATATCACTCAGCATGGCTTCGCCCCATCTTTTCGCGAAATTGGCGAGGTAGCAGGGCTTAAAAGTCCTTCATCGGTCAAACATCAACTTCAAGTCTTGGAAGACAAAGGCTTTATTCGCATGAACGCCAACAAAGGGCGCGCAATCGAACTTGTTGATGAAATATCATCACACACGGCCACCGTTCTGCCATTCCCCAGCAGCACAACAGAAAGTCAATCTGTTCTCGAATCACGCGATATTCC
>CAYQJZ010000015.1:0-16457 GCA_964417995.1 uncultured Bifidobacterium sp. | reverse complement strand
ATGAAGCCACCGTTAAAACTTTTCGCAAAGAGAATGGGCATGTTTGGCTTATCCCTCACAACCCCGCATATTCACCCATCGATGGCACTCATGCTGAAATAATGGGCAAAGTGGTAACAGTATTGCGCAGACTCTAAACAGAGTAAGTACTACGCAACAACACAGCACAAGGAATACTGCTACTCACAACTTGCCCATTCCACAACATCCATTCACCAGATTGCAATGCGCTTTATGAATGCAACACCGGCGACTCGACCGGCTTGTACCCTTCTGGTTCCAACTGGAAGGTGGTATGTTCAATTGACACCGGAAAATGCTCTTTAAGACAAGCTTGTAAAAGATGCAGTACCTCGCCAGCCTGCTCCATCGTTAGATCGCGTTCCACCACCACATGTGCCATAAGAATTGGCAATCCCGTCGCAACCGTACTGGCGTGCAAATCATGCACAGCCACCACATGCGGCACATTTTCCAAATGCAAACGTACTTTATCGAGATCAAGACCATCAGGAGTTTGCCCTAACAGCACCTTAATTGCCGAAATAAGTAGTCGTATAGCGCGCGGAATCATCAGCAGCGCAATCAATCCACCAGCTATTGCATCTACCCCGTCCCAACCTGTTGTTATCAACACAACAGCCGATACCACTACAGCAACGGAACCGAGAGCATCGTTCATAACTTCCAAAAACGCAGCGCGCATATTCATGTTATCGCTGCTTTGCGAAGAAAGAATAATAATCGATGCTACATTGGCAGCCAGTCCCAGTATGCCGAAGAGCAGCAACAATCCACCGTCTTCAACAGTGTCAGCGTTCGCACCAAATAAGCGCATCAACGCCTCAATCAGCGCGTAGACCCCCACAAAAAACAGTACTGTGGCACCAGCTGCCGCAGTAATAATTTCCAAACGTGCCCACCCCCACGTTCGTGAATTGTTGGGTTTACGCTGCATCAAAATGGCTGTAATTGTTGACGCAACGAGCACAGACATATCCGTCAGCATATGCCCGGCATCCACCAACAAAGCTAACGACCCGGTGATAATTGAGCCAACAACCTCAGCGATAAATACTGTTCCCGTTAACACCAATGCGGCAATCAAACGACGCTGATGCCCCATCGCCGCTTCACTTGCACCATGAACATGAGCCATTACGTCCCCTTTCCTTACACCGTCTGCACTACATGCGGGCACAACACTTACCGAATGCCAATTACCACAGGCAACACGTCTCACTGAAAACTTCACTACTATTCACTCTGATTCCGATCAAATCTTCCGCGTTACCACATAGCACTTTTAACATTCAACATTCTCACTATAACCCTGCTTATTGAGAATATCAATAGCAATCATGCTCAAAAATGGCCACATTTCAAGAAAATAATGATGCATATCATTCTCAATAAGAAACTCAGTAACAAATAGTAAACGGTCCATCGCCCTCACTTGCGTTTAGGCGACAGACCGTTTATGCAACACAGAAAGTAAAAAATTAGAATCCGAACTTAGCAGCAGTTTCTTTCAAAGTCTCAGCAGAGCGTTTCAACGCCGCAAGTTCACGATCAGACACTGGAGTGTTAATACGCGAATCAACACCCTGCCTGTTGATCAGCGTAGGCACAGACATACAAACATTGGAAATACCATGGAAGTCGTCGAGCATTGAACTAACCGACAGAAGACGGTTGGCATCGTGCAAAACAGCTTCAATAATGTCAACACCAGCCATAGCAATGGCATAGTTGGTAGCACCCTTGCCTTGAATAATCCGATAAGCTGCGTTCTTCACGTCCTGATGGATTTTCTCACGCATCTCAGCATCCAATGGCTCACGACCAGGCAAAGCCTTCCAATCACACATCGGTACGCCACCAATAGTGGCAGAAGCCCACAGCGGCACCTCAGAATCACCATGTTCACCAGCAATGTAGGCGTGAACATTCTTCACATTAACGCCAGTCTGCTGGGCGATCAGAAAACGTAAACGTGCAGAGTCGAGATTAGTTCCTGAGCCGAACATCTGATTAACAGGCAAACCAGACAGCTTCAATGACACGTGGGTAACAATATCTACCGGATTGGTAATGAGCATATAGATGGCATTCGGCGCTACATTAACAACGCTCGGAATAATTGACTTCATAATGTCAATCGTCGCACCAGCGAGATCAAGACGGCTCTGACCAGGTTTTTGGCGAGCGCCAGCGGTAATCACTACCATATCCGCGTCACGGCATATCTCAACATCATCAGACCCTTGCAAGGACACGGTTGATGGAAAGAAGCTTGAACCGTGCTGCATATCGAGTACTTCTGCCTCAACGCGTTCTTTATTCACGTCTTCGAGAACAATTTCACGAGCCACGCCGTGCTGTGCTGCAGCAAATGCAAGGGTTGAACCAACCGCACCGGCGCCTATAATGGCTAACTTTGTGGGTTTGATGGGTGAATCCACCATAATGTTAACCTCTCTAACGATATGCGTGTTCCGGATGACAACCGGATGTTTCTGACACCACTTCACTTTATTCACGGTGCGTGACGACAACGCCGGTGCGTATACCACATTTTGTGTGACATTGCCCACATCGATAGCATCTTTGGCTACTTATGCGACATAAATCGTCTTAATATGCGCGTGTACATTACACGGTCAGGCGACAGTACTGTTCAACAAGCGCACTGTTAATCACGCTATTAACGCTATTAAGCAATCGCACTATCAATAATTTGTGCCGCCAGGCGATCGTCAACCTCAGCTTCTAATTTCATACCGTCGTCACGGTATTCCACACTGCATACCTTGCCATATTCGCGTACACGCGATAACAGTGCACCAGCTGAATATGGCAGTACGGCCGACACGTGTACATGCGGTGTCGGTAAAGCGCTTTCAACAGCAGTCCACAGCTCGTCTACACCCTCTCCAGTTGCCGCAGACACAATATAAGCATCAGGCATTAATGCAGCGAGACGATTGCGCATAACATTGTCCATCATGTCAGCTTTATTGAACGCAATAATGGTGGGAATATCACCTACTCCGGCAATATCGCTGAGCACGTCGTTTACTGCGTCGATTTGCGAAAACGGATCGGGGTGTGATCCGTCAACAACGTGCACGATCAGATCCGCTTCCCCTACTTCTTCCAGCGTTGATTTGAACGCTTCAATCAGCTGTGTGGGTAAACGGCGCACAAAACCTACTGTGTCTACGTAGGCATATAGTCGACCATCCCGGGCGCGAGCGCGCCGCACAGCTGTATCCAGGGTGGCAAATAACGCGTTTTCAACTAACTCACTGGAGCCTGTCAGACGGTTGGTAAGCGACGATTTACCAGCATTCGTGTACCCAACCACCGCTACGGTTGGTAGGCCAAAACGTCGCCGTGAACCGCGTTTAACATCGCGAGCCGGAGCCATTTGCGCAATCTGCTTACGCAGTCGAGCGATGCGATGGCGAATTACACGGCGGTCCATTTCAATTTTGGTTTCACCAGGTCCGCGCGAGCCAATACCGCCATCTGCGCCTGCTGCCCGACCTCCAGCCTGGCGTGAAAGCGACGCACCCCATCCACGCAGGCGAGGCAACATGTATTGCAACTGAGCAAGTTCAACCTGTGCTTTGCCTTCGCGACTGGTGGCGTGTTGGGCAAAAATGTCAAGAATAACTGCCGTGCGGTCAACGACTTTGACTTTTGTAGTATCTTCAAGTGCTCGACGTTGGCTTGGCGGTAAATCGTCGTCAACAATAATGGTGTCAGCTTCATGGCGCGCCACAATACCGGCAATTTCACGTGCTTTACCTGAACCGACGTAAGTAGCAGCGTCAGGATGAAGTCGATGTTGGAGCACGCCATCGCAGACTTCAGCGCCAGCTGTTTCGGCGAGTGCTGCCAACTCGCGTAATGACTCCTCGGCTTGTGAGAGTGTGGTGGTTGCGCTTGACCACACGCCAACCAATACCACGCGTTCAAGTCGCACCTTACGGTATTCAACCTCGGTAACGTCTTGCAACTCACCGAGACCAACAACATGTCTTAATGCGTTACGCCCTTCGCGTTCTTCCCACAGTTCATCTGAATCAGATCCGGCCGTGACTCCCGATATGCGTTGCTCGTTATCGAGCAGAACATCGGAATGCTCATCAAGTACATGAGTGTGATCGCTGTATGTGTTCACTATTTGTTCGTTAGCAGTCGCCATTGTGCTATTGTCGGCTCCATCACCAACTGTTGTTCTTCCCACAGTGTCGTCACCATCATATTCACCGTTGATGGTTGTGTTTTTACCCGGCATTCTGCCCTGTTCGACTTGTGCCAACCAACCCGCCTTCGTCTTCAACTTGTCTTTACAGCTAACGCCACATTATCCGTGATTGAGACGACATCAGAATGATGATCATTGTTGTATGTGCTGCGCTATGTGCCAGCACGTGCAGCACTCTTTCGCTGAACACCCTCAGGAATACCTCATATGACAATGTGCTCGAAATTATCCCAAAATTCTTTCGCTGAGCGCCCACAGGAATACCACTGGTTACAATCGCTCTAACGATTACTTCCACGCACAACAACCTATTAGCTGCAATTATGGTGACTACGATAAGTGAGCGACTGTAGAGAGCGCCGCGCATTATTACATGCCTTGTTTAACGAGCAGCTTGCATAACTTGTAAACTCGGCACGGAAGGGACAGAAGAATGAGCGAACAGTATTTTTCAGCAACACCAGTGTCTGATGATGTGCGTCACTCAATGCATATAACGCTGCGTGGTTTTAATGCTGATGTTGATACCTCACGTGGAGTGTTTTCTGGTACGCGTGTTGATTTGGGTACGTCAGTTCTGCTGCGTCATGCACCCGCACCGCCTGAGCATGGCACTTTTCTTGACTTGGGTTGTGGATGGGGTCCTATAGCTTTGGCAATGGCCTGTGAATCTCCTGATGCTGACGTGTGGGCAGTTGATGTCAACGAGCGTGCATTGGAATTAACTGTCACCAATGCTCAACACAATAACTGCCAGCGTATTCATGTCACACAAACTGATGAGGCTGGTACGGCGTTGGCTGACCAGCATGTGCCCGGCACGGAGGTAATGCCCAGCGACCTGTTGTTCGATGTGATCTGGTCGAATCCACCAATTCGTATTGGTAAAGAGGCTTTACACACATTGCTCAAAGCATGGCTGCCTCGGTTGGCCACTGGCGGTGAAGCGTATCTGGTGGTGCAGAAAAATCTTGGCGCAGATTCTCTGATTCGGTGGCTCGCCAGCGAGTTGGGAGACGGATACGATGTCAGCAAATATGCCAGCTCCAAGGGCTTCCGTATTATTGAGGTTTTGCGGCACTGATATCAGCAGACAGCTGACGGCGTTTACCGGCCGTAGTAGAGGAACGCAGGTATGAAGTTCGAGTACCCCCAGGAGCTACCAGTTAGTGCCACCAAGGACGAGATCGCCGATGCTGTGCGCCGCTCACAGGTTGTTATTGTTTCTGGTCAAACAGGCTCTGGTAAAACCACACAGTTACCGAAAATTGTGCTTGAACTTGGTCGTGGTAGTCATGGTCGTCAAATTGTTCATACTCAGCCGCGTCGCTTAGCTGCTCGCACTGTTGCTGAACGCATCGCCTCCGAAATGGGTGTGCGCTTAGGCGATGAGGTTGGCTATCAGGTACGTTTTACGGATGAGAGTTCGCCACATACACGTTTGCGCGTGGTCACTGACGGTATTTTACTCGCGCAGATTCAACGCGATCCGCAGTTAAGTCGTTATGACACGATTATTATCGATGAGGCGCATGAGCGTAGTTTGAATATTGATTTTCTGTTGGGCTACCTTACCGGTCTGCTCCCCCGCCGCCGCGATCTTAAACTCATCATCACTTCGGCAACCATTGACTCGGTAAAATTCCAGCAGCATTTTGCACACGCATTGCATACTGATGTGCCGGTTATCGAAGTATCTGGCCGCACTTATCCGGTACAGATTGTTTATGAACCGCTGGGCACGGCACCGGCATTAATGCATAACGTTCCTGGTTTTGATACTGGCGCAATGCCCGGCGAGCAGGCATACGCCGAATTGTCGACGGCACCTTCCCATTCTGAACACAATGGGCATAGCCGTGAACGTGATACAACGATTGATATGCCAACAGCAGTAGCTCGGGCTTGTGCTGAATTGGTTATTCATTCCAGTCATGTCTCTGGACCGCGTGACATTCTGGTATTTGCTGCGGGTGAACGTGATATTCACGATTATGAAACTGCATTACGCCGCCATTATGGTCCACGTGCCAGCGATATGCGCCGGGCTGATGCGATTGAAATTATGCCGTTATTCGCCCGTTTGTCTGCTCAAGAGCAACATCGTGTTTTTGAGTCGCATACGCATCAGCGTATTGTCATTGCTACCAATGTGGCTGAAACTTCGTTAACGGTGCCGGGTATTCGTTACGTTGTCGATCCGGGTACGGCGCGTATCTCTCGTTATTCCAAAACAGCCAAGGTGCAGCGTTTGCCCATTGAACCAATTTCGCAGGCGAGCGCCGACCAGCGTTCTGGGCGATGTGGTCGTGTAGCCGATGGTATTGCCATTCGTTTGTATAGTCGTGAGGATTATGAGACGCGTCCACAGTTCACTGAGCCGGAGATTCTGCGTACGTCGCTGGGCGCGGTGGTGTTGCATATGTTGAGTGTCGGTGTGGCGCGCACTGCCGATGACGTCACCTCTTTTGGTTTTATTGACCCGCCCGATATGAAAGCTGTCTCTGATGGTTTTACCGAGTTGGTGGAATTGAAGGCTATTTCTCGCAAACGTGGCGGTGCTACGTTAACGTCTATTGGCCGTCAGCTGGCGCGTATTCCTATTGACGTGCGTCTGGGGCGTATGGTGATTGAAGCGGCACGATCGACAACGCCGAACACGTTGGCTGCTGTACTGGTTATTGTTGCTTTTTTCAGTTTGCAAGATCCACGTGAACGTCCTGAAGAGAATCGTGATGAAGCTGACCGTATTCATAACAGGTATGCGGATGAGAGCAGTGATTTTCTGACCGCGTTAAATATTTGGGATCGCGTGTTCCAGGCGGATGGCGAGCCGAGTAATTCGGCGTTGCGGCGTATGTGTAAAGCTGAATATTTCAGTTGGCCGCGTATGCGTCAATGGCGTGATTTGGTTGCTCAGCTCACCGACATGTGTCATGAACTGTCATTCCGCGTTGGTAAACCTTTGCCTGTTTCTCGCCCAGATTTGACGATTCGCCAGCTGCCGATTGCTCAACAGGCCGCGCATTCGTTGTGTTGTTCATGGGATTCTCGCGGTATTCATACCTCGATGTTGGCTGGATTACTGTCAATGATGGGTATGCAGGTAGTACGCGAACCGAAATCCTCCGATTTCGCCGGTCTTACGGGAGCTGCAAAAGCCCGGGCGATGAAGCGTGCACAGAAAATGGCAAAGAATGAGTATCAAGGTGCTCGTGGTACTCGTTTTGCTTTGTTTCCTGCGTCCAGTGTGGCCAAATCGACGCCATCGTGGGTGATGAGTACTGAACTGGTGGAAACAAGTCGCTTGTGGGCTCGGTATTCAGCAGCTATTGATCCGGCGTGGGCTGAACCGTTAGCTGGTTCACTGACTCGTACTACGTATTCTGATCCGCACTGGTCTGGTTCGCGTGGTTGCGCTGTAGCACAGGCGAAAGTGTTGCTGTATGGTCTGCCGATTGTGCAGAATCGTACTGTGCAATGGGGGCGTATTAACCCTCCAGAGGCACGTGATTTTCTCATCCGACAAGGCTTGATTGAGGGTGATATTCGTCAACGTTTCTCGTATGACGATTTTATTAAACGTAATCGTGATGTTCTTGATGATGCTGCAGAAGACGCCAGTCGTACCCGGCAGTTTGCCGGCACTGTTAGCGATGAGGATTTGTACGATTTTTATAATGCGCGTATTCCCTCCACTGTGACGTCAGTAGCTGATTTAGCGAAATGGTGGAAGTCTGAACGTAATACCAATCCATATTTGCTGGATTTTGATCCGGATAAAGTGGAGCGTTTGGCTTCTACTGATTCGGTGAGTTTGGATGACTACCCCGACCAGTGGCATACGGTAGGTACTGATAATTCGCCAATCGATTTGCGATTAAGTTATGTGTACGATCCGCAGGCGGAAAATGATGGCGTAACCGTGCATATTCCTATCACGGTATTGTCGCGGTTGACGCCAGAACAGTTTACGTGGAATGTGCCGGGATTACTTGATGAGTTGATTGTGGCGTTGATTAAAGCGCTACCGAAAACGTTACGTGTACAGTTTGTACCCGCTCCGGATACAGCGAAAGCAATTCGCACGTGGATTGATGAGCATTACCCGAATTTGCCCGGTTCAGGAGAACAACATAAACCAAATATGCCACCAGCTAACGCTGACGATTCCGCAGCAGGCTGGCCGGATCTTGTTCATGTGTTCACGCAGGCAGCAATTCAGGTTGTTGGTGCGCAAATCCACCCTGAGGTGTTAGACGACCCATCACTATGGGAGAAGCTGGCTCCGTATTTGCATGTCACGTTCTCGGTAGAACGGTCGGTGCGTCAACGTGGTCGGCGGCATAAGCGTGGTTCGGTAACAGTGCTAGGAACTGGGAAGGATTTGGTTGCGCTGCAACGGCGTTTTGCTGAACAGGCTGAAGCGTCAGCTCGGCGGTCTGTACGTCGTCAGGCAGAAATTGCTGCTGATCAGGGGCATCTGGTTGAGCATGCTGATTTGTTGCAAAAGGCGGGCGCTACAACCACGTCGCGTGCGTCTATGCTGTGGAAGGGCGCTTTGGACGCTGTTCGGCTGCCAGCAGAGCGTATTTCTTCTCGCTGGCTGGGTTCTGAGGCTTTGATGCTTGCTTCAGCACCTTACGATTCCACTACGGCGCTGGTAGAAGATTTGCAGCTGGCTGCGGTTAAACGACTGCTGCCTGATATTGGCACTATTGCCGACGATAAAGCCCTCGCTGAGGCTGTGGCTGATATGTCGCAAGTGTATGAGGACACTGTATACGCAGTAGCGCATGATGTAATTGCAATTCTGCAACGCTATGCGCAGGTTGAGAAGGCTGTTTCCGGCCCGGCGGATTTACCTATGTTGTCGGTGTTGCAGTCTGTTCGTGACCATGCGGCAACGCTGGTACACTCCGGGTTCGTTGGTCAGACGCCTCCACAGTCACTAACGCGTATTGACACTTATTTACATGCTGATTTGATGCGGTTGAATAAGGCAAAAACTGATAAGAATCGTGACGTGCGTTGGGCGTGGCAAGCTGATGAGGCGCGCAGCTTGGTTGATGCAGCACGTGCTCGCGCTGATGCTGAACCTGCGGGTCCTCGTCATGATGCTCTGGATACGCAGGCTACAACAGTTCGTTGGATGCTTGAGGAATTCTATGTCTCTTTATGGGCGCAGGAATTGGGGACTGCCATTCCCGTGAGCATTCAGCGTATTCGTAAAGCGCTGTCCTGATTTCACCATATGACGTCTAGAATGTACGTACAATGACACAGAAGAAAGCATCCTCAGTCAACAAGCGTTCGAAACGCAAGGGTAAGAAGAAGTCATCTGGTACTCGTGCTGTATCAATTCCGTTCGTTAGTCGTTGGGGCAAAGCGTGGAAGCGTGCGCCGCTACGACGCCGGCTGACCATGGTGGCTACTTTGATCGTTACTGTTGCATGCGTGATTGCTCTTGTTACCGGAGTGACGATGTTCGCCTATTGGCGGCACACCATCAGCACTGTGCGAGCTGCGCAAGAAGAAACTGAGCAGTTGTACGGTTTCAATCCGGGAGAGATTATCTCTGATGATCAATTCTTCGACTCAGATGCGCTTACCGAAGATGAGGTGCAGGATTTCCTTGAGGAACAAGGTAGCGCACTGGCATCGTTAACCTTCGATACTGAAGATATAGACAGTGACGATATGTGTGCAGCGTATGAGGGTGCTGATAACGAGTCTGCTGCCGCTATTATCGACAAGTCAGCACGTGCATGTGGTATTAGTCAGAAAGTGCTGTTAACGATGTTGCAGAAGGAACAGCAGCTGATTACGTCTACTGATCCTACTGATTTCCAATTGCGTGCAGCAATGGGTTTGAGCTGTCCGGACGATGCCAGTTGTGACCCGGAATATGATGGTTTCTTCCGTCAGGTTTATGGTGCTGCACACCGTTATCAGTATTACCTGGCTCATGAGGATGAGTACAACTATCATGCTGGCAAGCTCAACTATGTGGCGTACAATCCTGACTCCTCATGTGGGGGAAGTGATGTGTACATCGAAAACGATGCCACAGCTTTGCTGTATATTTACACGCCGTATCAGCCTAATATTGCAGCACTTGAGGCAGGTTCTGGCGAGGGCAATGAGTGCTCAGCATATGGCAACCGTAACTTCTCGCTGATTTACACCGGTTGGTTTGGCGATCCTCGGCAATAAGCGTGCTCCCTCAAACACATTGGTGTAAGGAATCGGACATTATCGGAACCCTCCCTGCCGTGCCCCGCACATAATATTGGCCGCGCCCCTAACGCTAACGGGTCGCGGCCGATTGTTAAGTATTGCGAGAATGGATGGATGTAACGTTGCAGTGTTGTTAAACGTTACAAACGCGGTAGATAGGTCTGCAGCTCATATGAGGTGACCTGATGGCTGTAACCTTCCCATTCCTGGCGTTTATTGCGCAGAAAATATTCAAAGGCGTGTTCGCCAATCACTCCGGCCACAAAGTCGGATTTCTCCATAACTTTCAAGGCGTCATCCAACGATTCAGGTAATGGCTGAATGCCGGTTGCGCGACGCTCCGTATCGGTGAATTCCCAAACGTCATCGCTTGTTGGCTCGCCAAGAGTCATCTGCTGTTCAATGCCGTCAAGGCCAGCTGCCAGCAACACAGAGTATGCAAGGTATGGATTAGCCACGGGATCGAGGGCTCGGAATTCAATCCGCGCTGAGTTGCCTTTACCTGGCTTGTACTGAGGAATGCGCAACAGCGCAGAACGGTTGTTATGACCCCAGCAAATGTAGCTTGGCGCTTCGTTACCACCCCACAGACGCTTGTACGAGTTAACGTACTGGTCAGTGATTGCGCAAATCTCAGCTGCATGGTAGAGAATGCCGGCAGCAAACTGACGCGCGATTAGCGACATATTGAACTCTTGACCAGCCTCGTAGAAGGCGTTTGAATCACCCTCAAACAAGCTCAAGTGCGTATGCATACCTGAACCTGGCTTGTCAGCCAGTGGCTTGGGCATAAAGCTTGCGTAAATGCCTCGTTCTAGTGAGATTTCTTTGACCACAGTGCGGAAGGTCATAATGTTATCGGCTGTGGTGAGCGCATCGGCATAGCGTAAGTCGATTTCGTTCTGACCGGGGCCAGCCTCATGATGCGAGTATTCGACGGAAATACCCATTTGTTCGAGCATATTGACTGTTGCACGGCGGAAGTCCATACTCGAACTGCGCGGCACATGGTCGAAATAGCCACCTTCGTCAATGGGCACAGGAGGAATCGTCCAGTCTTCTGGACGCTCAAAAAGGTAGAACTCAATCTCCGGATGCACGTAGAAGGTGAAACCCTTTTCTTTGGCTTTAGCGAGCGTCTGCTTTAATACGTGACGCGGGTCACCAAGCGACGGTTCACCATCAGGAGTGAGAATATCGCAGAACATACGTGCCGTGCCCTGCGGGCCACCACGCCACGGCAAAATTTGAAATGTTGAAGGATCAGGTTTGACGATCATATCGTCTTCTGAGACACGCGTCATACCTTCGATTGCCGAACCGTCGAATCCGAGACCTTCCTCGAATGCTGCTTCCAATTCAGCTGGAGCGATCGCCACCGACTTTAAAGTTCCCAACACATCAGTGAACCATAGACGGATGAAACGCACATCACGCTCCTCAACGGTGCGCAGCGCAAATTCTTGCTGTTTGTCCATGCCCATAATCGTCCCACGGGTTTATTTCACATGCTGTTAACACAAGTCAACCAGCATCCTGGCGTCGAAATGCAAATTCATTCGGCAGCAACAGCTAACGCTTGCTCTAATGTGAAGGCGCGAGCATACAGAGACTTACCAAGAATGGCTGAATCTACGCCCAACGGTGCAAGTGTGGCGATAGCACGCAAATCGTCAAGGCTGGCAATACCGCCCGATGCGGTGACCCGAGCGTCAGTGCGTTCCGCGACCTCACGCAGCAGATCGATATTCGGGCCGCTCATCATGCCATCACGCGATACATCAGTGACCACATAACGGGAGCATCCTACCGAATCAAGGTATGCCATTGTCTCGAATAAGTCGCCACCTTCTTTTACCCAACCACGTGCGGCAAGCGTATGACCACGCACATCAAGCCCAACTGCGACGCGGTCGCCATACTGGCGGATTGCTTCAGCTGTCCATTCAGGATTCTCTAGTGCTGCAGTTCCAATATTCACACGAGCTGCACCAGCATCAAGGGCTGCGGCAAGACTGGCGTCGTCACGCACTCCCCCGCTCATTTCAATGTTCACACGATCGCCAAGCTCGGCAACAATACTGGAAAGCTGGGCACGATTGTTTCCTGTGCCGAATGCAGCATCGAGATCAACTAGATGAATCCACTCAGCTCCAGCCTCAACCCACGTACTGGCAGCCTGCAATGGTGAACCGTAGTCGGTTTCTGACCCTGATGCACCTTGACGCAGTCGTACAGCTTTACCGTCACGCACATCGACAGCAGGAAGCAGTGTTAATACCATAGCCGTTGTCCTTTCTACACGGTAGTTAAAGAGCGGCAACCCAATTAGCCAGCAGTTGAGAACCAGCCTCAGCGGATTTTTCAGGGTGGAATTGGGTAACAAACAATGGGCCACGCTCGTATGCAGCAACAAATCGACTGCGCCCGTATTCGCACCATGTCACGCACTCTGGCGCATCATTAAAGTCAACCGGGCATTGATCTGCTGGTAATGCTTCTGCACTGCTTGCTGCGTAGGAATGTACAAAATAAAAACGTTCATTGGCAATACCGTTAAACAAGATGCTGTTGGTGGAAGCCTCGACTGTATCCCAGCCCATATGCGGTACAACATCAGCGTCCAACTCATCTACTCTGCCACCAATCAGACCAAGACCCGGCATTTCAACACCATGTTCAACGCCGTGGCAGAACATCACCTGTTCACCCACGCATACGCCCAGTACTGCGCGCCCAGCGTTAAGACGGTCAATAATGACACGGTCACCGCACACCCAACGCAGCCCTTCCATACAAGCTGCAAAGGCTCCTACCCCAGGAACTACAAGACCGTCTGCTTCAAACGCTTGCTGATAGTCGGAGGTTAGGGTCACATCCAGATTAAGATCAGCCAGCGCACGCACCATTGATCGCACGTTGCCAAATCCGTAGTCGAAAACCACCACCGAGGTCATGACTCACCTTCCTTACGTGTGTTTCCCCTGTTGTGTGTTGGCGTTTGTTGGTGTTTGTGACAGAACTTAAGCCACACAGCACCTACTGAATACGAGAGTGTCCGCGACCGCCGAATCGTGTATGTTGAGCAATAACGCTCATTGCATCTTGTCGGTCAAGACTGGCAGAATCCACGGCAGTTACACCTTGCGCTTTAATCGCATCAACATCAGTAATGCCGAGCATCAAGTCCTCAACAAAAGCGGGCGTTGAGGTGAACAGGATCGGAGGGGCAAACGTCTGTCCAGCTTTGCCTTGAATATATAACGTTGCTTCCAACTTGTCAGCACGGTTAACAGCAAGAATCACCGGCATACCTGACACCACAGTGGTTAGATCTTTGGCTGCTGCTTCAGGGCCATCGCCGTCAAGATTACGCAGCACGGCGACGGCACCATCCGTATGATTGAGACAGGTGGCTGACACGTCAGTGATCTGGCAGAATGCCGCCAACAGTTCTGCTGAAGCAAGACGTGTGATTACCACAGCCATTGTGGCTCGATTACCAAGCAAGCCTTGCAGTTCGTTATCAAAGTCGAGAACCGCCTCGGCACCACCTGTTGCCGTATTAGTATCAGTGGTTTCTTCAGGTTCGTGTAATTCTGTTGATTCTGCCGATCCCGGGGAGTCTGGAGAATTAAGGGAATCCAGAGAATCAGAGTGAAATTCTTTTTCGAAGTCAGCCAGTGCCGCTTCTAACTCCTCATCACTCAAATGTGCACCGTCGGGCAGATCGTCAAAATCATCTGACGGTGTAGCACTGTTATTATCCGCCATCACAGTGCTCCCTTCGTGCTGGGAATACCGTCAACGCGAGGATCAGGCTCAATAGCAGCGCGCAAAGCGCGGGCAACAGCTTTGAACTCTGCTTCGGCAATATGATGAGGGTCACGTCCGGCGATAAGGTGCAAGTGCAAGCACATACCTGCATGTAATGCAATTGATTCCATCACATGTCGAACAAGCGAACCAGTGAAATGACCACCGATCATCGCATATTCAAACCCTTCGGGTTCACCGGAACACACTGCATACGGACGGCCGGAGATATCCACCACTGCTGTGGCCACGGCTTCATCTAACGGCACAGTGGCATCAGCAAAACGGCGAATACCGCGCTTGTCTCCCAAAGCTTGACGCAAAGCTTCACCGAACACGATGGCTGTATCTTCAACAGTGTGGTGCACGTCAATATCAGTGTCTCCAGTGGCGCGAATCGTTAAATCGATAAGCGAATGCTTACCGAGTGCTGTCATCATGTGGTCAAAAAACGGTACGGAAGTGCTGATATCGGTTTGTCCATTACCGTCAAGATTCAGTGTCAGTTCGATGCGTGATTCGCTGGTTTCGCGCACGATTGTTGCAGTGCGGGCCATCGTTGCTCCTTCATATGTGTCGCCCGAGTATTGCACCCAAGCATTGCTGGTGTCCAGCATAGTGCGGCGCATGTTCCGACAACGTCACATGTCTCGCAATCACTATTATTCAGTATCAACCTCATGCAGTACGTCGCTGAGAGCCTGACGGAAGCGGGCCATCTCGTCGTCAGTTCCCATACAGACGCGCAGCCAACCATCTGGGCCAGCAACACGAATCAGTACACCATGTTCAAGCAGTTTGTTGAAAATACGTGCACGATCATCAAAATGGCCACCGAAGAGCAAGAAGTTCGATGCGGACTCGGCAACTTCAAGATGACGACCGTGATAGGTTTGCTTCTTCAACCATGCTGCTGTGTCTTCACGCGTCTGCCGCAAGTGGGCAACACGGGCAAGCTGTTCATCTGTGTGGTCGAAAGCAGCCAACGCTGCAGCTTGGGTGACCGCTGACAGGTGGTAGGGCATGCGCACAATACGCAGACAGTCAATAATTCCTTGGCTGGCAGCCAGATACCCGACACGTGTGCCGGCAAAGGCAAAAGCTTTGCTCATTGTTCGACTCACTGCCAGATTCGGGTGCTCGTTGATAAGTTCAACAGCCGATGGTGTACCCGGATTACGGAATTCGATATACGCCTCGTCTACTACAACAACCGGGTGAACACCCTGCCCTGCACCACGTACCGATGCAGTCTCACACACAGCAAGCACACGTTCAAGATCAGTCACTGGCAATGGTGTACCAGTGGGATTATTAGGGCTGGTGAGCAAAACAATGGCTGGTTGCACCTCGTTAATTGCAGCGACGAGGCGGTCAACGTTTACCGTGAAGTCACTGTTGCGATGCGATACTTGCCACGTCGTAAACGTGTCACGTGCATATTCAGGGTACATCGAATATGTCGGATCACATCCAAGCGCAATACGCCCTGGGCCGCCAAAAGCTTGGAAGATTTGCAGCATGATCTCGTTCGAGCCATTCGCTCCCCACAGCTGTTCGATGCGCAGGCGCACCCCCGATTCCCGAGTTAAGTAATCGCTAAACGCCTGGCGTAATGCGATATGCTCGCGATCCGGGTATCGGTTGAGTGTGGGGGCTATTCGCCGTACGCTGTCGGCAATAGCGTCCACAACAGCAGGTTCAGGCGGATATGGATTCTCGTTGACGTTCAAGCATACGGGTACGTCAAGTTGTGGAGCGCCGTATGGTTCCTCACCGATCAGATCGTTGCGCAACGGCAGGCTGGACGGGATGGAACTCTCGCCGGTCGTGTCGCTGGCAGTGGTCATTTCAGTCCAGCTCCTACTTCTTGCTCGTTAAGAGTGGTTTTGTCGTACGGATCGTCAACAAAACGGGTAAGCACGCATTCGCCGTGTGCTGGCAGATCTTCAGAAACGGCGAAGTTGTTGATGCGCGCAGCAATCTCCTTCAAACCAGTCTCGTCATATTCAATAACTTCGACAGGCTTCATGAACGTGTGAACGCCAAGGCCAGCAGCAAAACGCGCCGTTCCTGAGGTGGGCAACACGTGGTTGGAGCCCGACATGTAATCGCCAAGTGG
>CAYQJZ010000014.1:0-38070 GCA_964417995.1 uncultured Bifidobacterium sp. | reverse complement strand
AGT
Source organism: uncultured Bifidobacterium sp. (assembly GCA_964417995.1). GTDB lineage: Bacteria > Actinomycetota > Actinomycetes > Actinomycetales > Bifidobacteriaceae > Bifidobacterium. The sequence goes on along the minus strand of CAYQJZ010000014.1, from coordinate 38,067 downwards.
GAACACGTATAAGCACATAGACTAAAAACAACGCGTGACCACTACACAGCGACCACATACCTAACATACCCAACACACCCAAAGGCGGGAGAACAATGAGCAGACTTAACAGCAAACGCGGACAGCCCCAAGCAGAACATATGACGGTAAATGTAGCAATTCTTGGCGCAGGCCGGATTGCACGCTCAATGGCTGACACATTGGTCAAAATGGCAGCAGACCCTCGATATGAGAACCTTGTTTCCCCTTATGCGATTGCTTCACGAGATAAAAGCCACGCGTCTGAATTCGCTCAACAGTACGGTTTCCCAGTTTCATATGGATCTTATGAGGCCCTGATTAACGATCCACTGGTCGATCTGGTATATATCGCCACTCCGCACAATTTTCATGCCGAACAGGGCATCATGTGTTTGGAAGCAGGAAAGAACGTTCTCGTAGAAAAATCGTTCACTGCCAATGCCTCGCAGGCTCGAGATTTGTTGAATGTGGCGCATCAAACTGGACTGCTGTGTACGGAGGCAATATGGACGCGCTATATGCCGTCACGCAGCATTATCAACGAGATTGTTGATTCAGGTGTAATCGGCGAGGTAAAAGCTATCAATGCGAATTTATGCTATCCGGTAACCGGTAAAGCACGACTCACTGATCCAGCATTGGCTGGCGGCGCTTTGCTTGACGTCGGAGTGTATCCGCTCAATTTTATTGATATGGTGATGAAGAACCGTCCAATTGATCATATCGATACGTCAATGACGCCATACTCCACGGGTGTGGACGCGCAGAACTCCATAACTCTCTATTACCAGGACGGCACTATGGCCACAGCTCAGAGTTCTATGCTCACGGCATCTGATCGTGGCGGATATATCTGGGGTACTGATGGTTATTTAGTCTGTCGGAATATCAACAATGTGGAGGGTGTGGATGTCTACGACAAGAATCATCAGCTCGTTACTACCCATAACATTCCCCCACAATTAACCGGATACGAATATGAAGTAGCTGATGCTGCGAATGCAATTGTGGATGGGCAGAGTGAATGTGCGGCTATGCCTCATGCTGACACGCTGCGGATTATGGAGCTTATGGATTCTATTCGCGCCGATTGGGGATTGACTTATCCATTTGAACAATAGCTTGTAATCAAACAGTGGGCTGCCTTCCGTTTCCCCTATCCAAGAAAATAGGGCAGTTCACAATATGGCTCCCTCTGAATACAGGGAGCCATATCTTTTCCGCGTTCATGCCTTGAGCTGAGACTCACGTACAGTGTTCAGCAACCGAATTGACGCACCTCGCAGGTGTAGTTTCCCGTTACGCGCAATTCGCCAGTATTACGAGGATCATAAGCAAGCATTGCACCCGCTGCCTCACCGTCGTTGACGAACACCTCGATAATGCCGCGATCGTAGAACACCTCAACCCGGTGTACTTCGGCTACCTCGGCTACACACGATACGTCATCGCCGCAGCCCATACCTGTGTTGGTGCAGCGCACTACGCCGTTACGAATCTCCATATGCCACGCGCCACTGCCCGTGTCACATAACGTCACACTCGTATCTCCGCATGGTCGAATATCGGCATAGTAAGCGTTATTGGATAGTTGCCATACGCCATCAGCGCCGGTCACACAATCGCCAAGCGCGTCGTAAACCTCAGAAACTGGACGGGAGTATAGTTTTCCATTGCGCACATGCAGTTCGCGCGGCAATGACATTGCGCCATTTGCACGCCCCGGTGCTTCACGGCGCACACCAAACCAGTCAGCAAGCCAACCGATAGCAATACGCCGCCCGTTGTCGTCACGGAATGACTGCACAGCATAGTAACAGTTGCCAAAATCCACCCACCCGGAGTTCTGCACACTGAGACGGTCGTTGTCTACTGAGCCAACATACCAGCGGATTGGTTGGAAAGTACCAGTTTGAGTGCGAATATGCATGATTGCGCCGATTACCACATCGGAGCCGTCGAGGGGGAAAGCGTCGGGGCATTCAACAGTGCGACCGATATGGTACCCCTTATCAACTAATACCGGACCTACATACTGCCAGGCATCGTTGCGCAGGTCAGGCGTGGTGTTACGGAAAGCAACAATGGCTGGGATATGTTCCATGTCAGGCTGCTGACCAGCGGTTCCACGTGCATCGGTAGTAAACCAGCCACCATCGTCGAAGTCTGTGGATACACCAGGCTGAGGCTGTACATCTGCGGTATCTAAACCTACGGATGCTGAATCAGTGGAAGCTGTAACCCCTGCAGCCTCATTAGTAAGGAACGTGCCGGTAACAATCATTGCGCCACCGTCAAAACCGGTGTCGATTTTCGGGTCTCGGAAGTCAAAACCAACAGAAGAATCTGGGTAATCGATAATGCGCGTTTCTGGCCCAGGAGTTAGGCTGTCTGTGCTCAACAGTGTGGATTGGTATTCAGTTGTTGAATCTGGATCGTCAACGGTAGCCCAGTGACGGGTTAGATAGAAGCGAATTGCTGCGGCCTTATCTCCCGGGCATGGATGACCATCAGCGTCAACAGGAATGGCCGAACCAGAGAACGCTCCACCGCTTAGCCCACGGTCGGCGTTGAGTTCGCGCTGCGGCTCAAGGAATACTGGCAAATGCGTCCAATGAACCAAATCCTTACTGACGGCATGTCCCCAGTGCATATTGCTCCACTGCCAACCGTAGGGGTTGAACTGGTAATACAGGTGGTATCGCCCTTGGAAGCGACATAAACCGTTTGGATCGTTCATCCAATGTTCAGGCGGTTCATAATGTGCAGCAGCACGGCAGGGGGCAAGTTCTCCAAAAGCTCCAGTGCCAGCAGTGATAGCACCCGTATCAGCGTTGATTACCCGAATTCCACGGTCGAGAAGATTATCACCGCCGCAAAGATACACGTAAGGCGCAGTCATCGCAGTAGCCTCAACTGTGTAGCGTTCGGCGGGGTTAAGAGCGATGGTGATGCGCTGACGATACAGGTCAGCGTCCATAGTCTGTTCGCTAACAAGCCCGCAGGAATCAGTAAGACGTACGTTGGGGGCTTCGCTGCCCTCAACACGTTCTGCAAACAGATCGAGTGCGGTATAACCGTCGGCATCGAAGGCGAAGCTCACGCAGCCGGTTTGCCGTGGTTCGGTCATAATGATTGTCCTTTCCGGTGGTAATCAGTTTGTGGGTGGATCATCCGCCTTCGAACGGGTTCGATATCGTCGAATAACCATCCCCTAACAACACAAAAGCGGAACTGGATATAAATACTCTTAAGCAAACGTTTGCTTATATGGGTGAATTGTAGCGTTTCCTTTCCATATGATGAGCTGCGTGTCGTGCTGACAACAGGCAACCATTCAGCGCGAAGTAGCAGGAGCAGGCTCTTATTCAATATGAGTTGGTATATGCGTATATGCTCTGTTGCCCTGCCTAATTCCACTTAGTCTTGTTCAGATGACCTTCTGTTCAAATGACCGTCTGTTCAGAATCTGCCAATACCACTGCTGGTAGAACCGAAACATGAAGTACTAATCTCACTCAAAACTAAGGCTCTGTTACCCCAGCGTGGGTATAGACTCTGCCTACAGATTGAGAACGACCATCTTAACGTGTGGGTTACCCCAGCGTGAATATAGGCTCTGCGAAATTGGAATTAGGGCGATAAAAGCGTGTCATGTATTGTCACGTGTTACGTGGTTTTAATTATCTGTTGACATCCAACCTCTTGCATAAAATTTGCGTCCACGATGGGCCAGCAGAGCCAAATTAAAGGGATCGCGTTCTATATCCCCAATAAATATCGGCGAGTACTAGCTGTTATACACAATTGGCGCCGGTTGATTACCAGCGCCAGACGACGAAAAAACTCCAACTCTTTACAACGTGAAACCTAATTCCTGAGCAGCCTCAGTTGGCACCGGATCCTCACACCACAGTTCAGACAAGTTCGCGTCATTACACAGGGAACGGATTTCAGCCTGATCAATATACACTTCGCCAGACAGGTGATCTGTCTCATGCTGGAAGATGCGTGCAGACCAACCATGCATCTGCTCCTCATGACACACACCATCTTCGTCTTGCCACCGAGCCACAATATTCAGCCAACGCCGACGCACAGCCTGATATCCAGCAAAACTCAGACAACCCTCATAAAAGCTGGCAGTAGCATCGCCGACTGGCTCATAGCTGGGGTTGATAATGGTATGAAAAGTCAGGTCGGTGATGTCACGTGGATCGTTCTCGTCGTCTTCACCGGCGTGATCCTCTAAAACAGCGATGGCCAAGCCTAAACCAATCTGCGGGCCAGCCAAGCCAACACCCGGCGCCTCATGCATTGTTACACGCATTACTTCAATCAGCTTGTCCAGTGTGCGTCGCGACAACTGACCGGTGTATTGTGCAGTCGGCTGACGTAACACCGGCTCACCCAATTGCACGATGGGCAGCACTTTCTGTTTACCAGCTGACTTGATCAATCGCTCAACATCGTGGTTAAGAGCGTGATCAATCTCGGAATGAGTACCAAACATCAGCGTCCTTTCTGTGCATACCGCATGCATATGTTGGCGATATCTGCGTGTCACGAACGAGGAATGAGTCTACCTGTTTTTCTTGAGGAATACTGACACATGACTACGTATAACGCACGTCTTGGCTGCCGTGTTCCTTGCGCGAGCACGGCATTATGGCGCGGTCGTCGTGGAAAAGCACCACCAAAGCGCGTGTTCCTTGCACAAACACGGCGTTAAACTCTCACTGCTACTGCAAAAATCAGAGAGCTAACTCGTCAGCCACAACAGCGGCCAAACGTTCACACACGTCGTCAGCCTGCTGTTGAGTAGCAGCTTCGGCCATTACACGCACCAACGGTTCTGTTCCCGAGGGGCGCAGCAACACGCGACCAGTATCGCCGAGCAGCTGTTCTTCGCGTTCAATCGCAGCTTGTACCTTGGCATTGGTGGAAGCAGCCATTTTGTTAACATTCGGCACATTCACCAGCTGCTGCGGCAGCTGAGGAAAGTCGGCAGCCAGTTCTTTGAGACTGCGATCAGATCGCATAACCTCATAACACAGTGTTAAGGCAGTTAATGTGCCATCACCAGTGGTAGCGAACTCGCGGTTGATTACATGACCAGACTGCTCGCCACCCAATGTGTAACCGCCGCGCAGCATTTCTTCCAACACGTAGCGATCGCCAACATTGGTTTGTACAGTGTCGATGCCCATATCTTTCAACGCCAGTTTGAGACCGAGATTGCTCATAACTGTTACCACAAGCGTGTTATGTGCAAGCTTGCCTTCAGCTTTTTTAGCGCGGGCAAGAATGCCCATGATCTGGTCACCGTTCACCATTGTGCCGTCTTCGTCAACAGCCAAACAGCGGTCAGCGTCACCATCGAAGGCCACACCCATCATCGCGTCTGAAGCGCGAACCATTGCCTGTAACTGTTCCGGATGCGTAGAACCGGCGTTTTTGTTGATGTTGTAGCCGTCTGGCGACGCGTTAATTACCACGACTTCAGCTCCTGCTCTGCGCAAAGCTTCAGGGGCAACAACAGAGGTGGCACCATTGGCGCAGTCGGCAACAATTTTGAGCCCGTGTAACGGTTTGGACTGCACTTTATCTGGCCCAATCGGAGCGATTGTAGACACTAAGTGATCGATGTACAGGTTGGTAGCGGTGGCAGTGTCATGACTGACACGTCCAACACCTGCACCAGTGGGGCGTTCCCAGTCTTGGCCAAGCACGGCCTCAATCTCATCCTCTTTAGCATCAGCGAGTTTGTATCCGCCGCGTGCAAAGAATTTGATGCCATTGTCAGGCATGGAATTATGCGAAGCGGAGATCACTGCACCCATCTCCACGTTAAGAACGCTGGTCAGATAGGCCACGCCCGGTGTAGGGATAATACCCGCATCGATTACGTCAAAACCACCAGCACTCATACCCGCAGACAGTGCTGATGCGAGGAAGTCTCCAGATACGCGTGTATCACGACCAATTAACGCACGACGGCGGCCTTCGCCATGCCCATTGGACGCGTCACCATCACCCAGCACGCGCACCGCAGCATCACCCAGATCAAGAGCCAATTTCGCAGTCAGCTCACGGTTTGCCAATCCGCGCACACCATCGGTTCCGAACATTCTGGGCATCTGTTGTTTTCCTTCCCGTGAGCAGTATCCAACCGCTGTATATCGATTACTCGTGCACCATCGTACTCACACCCTGCCGATACCGCCGAACTTCGCAAGCAGACTCCCCCTTTTCACCTCATGTGCATATACCTGCCATTCACGTATTCTGTATCGTCCACGCTCAGGCTGTTTTCACCTCCAAACTGGTCCACATCAACGCCAGAGTAGGGATGAGAAAACATTGTACGATCGACAGTGATTGTACGAATATTCCTCTCTTCCAGTAAATCAAGGTCACGTTCTCCGACTTGTGATGCACATATCACCGCTCCGAAAGCGTAGTGATCCGCAATGGTATCCAGGTAATAATCAACTCGGGATCGGTCATCATTCGTATCACATAAAAGCACGTGCGAATCGTGGACTTGTGCTTGATTTTCAATGGCTGTGGCTAACTCTGTAAAAAAGGGTTGGTAAGGTTGGGCACCATTACCGCAATAAGATCAGATTCTCGTCGTGACAACGATCGTGCTATGTTGTTCGGCCGATAGTTCATTGTGCTGGCAAGTTGACGAACACGTGTGATGGTCTCTTCGCTGGCTTCACCTTTGCCCTTTAGTATGCGAGAAACCGTCGCGGTTGAGACACCCGCCATCTGAGCGACATCTTTGAGCGTTGCCATAACTGAACCTCGACTTAACGGTATAAACCTCGACTTAGCGTTGTAGTGCATATCCAGAAACAGGGCGGCCTCTTGTTGCTAGAAGCCGCCCTGGGAATGGTTTACCGGCTAATAACAGCTACTGTACTATTATCAACCATGCAAACCCCACACACGCTTACAGTGCAGCGTTGTAGTTACTCACCTTGAGCATACGATGCGAGCTGTCAACGTTTTCCAGGATGATGCGCCGCAGCGCATTATCGGCATCAGTATGTGCTTCCAGCCATGCGTCACCTGCCTCAACCAGTGCAGTCGGATTGGCGTTCACCGGATACAGGCAGGTCAACAGCGCTTCAGCCATATGGAAGGTACGGTTCTGCCAGATCCAATCGATCTCATCAAAATACCGAGCAACATATGGGTCAGATAGCTCCTGCGTTGCAGCAGCGAAGCCGTTAGCCACCGATTCAAGCTGCATGTTGGTCAAAGATTCGTCACGGATTGCCGCGTTCCACGCCCACTCCTTATTATCAGCAGTAGGCAGAGCCGCACGAGCACCAAGCGCAAACTCACGGTTTTCAGTGGTGTCACGCTTGGCCAGTTCCTTGTCGATAGTAGCCTGATCAATCACATTCACTGATGCCAGAGCCTTAATCAGTGACCAGCGCAGGTTGTTGTCAATCTCCAAACCATCTAACACAACACTGCCTTTGAGCAGACCACGCACGTTGGCAACAAAGTCAGTGTCGCCTTCTTCACCATAGGTAAGATAAGCGCCAACCAGCTGGAACTGTTCATCAGAACCAGCCTCGGCTGTGTTCGCTAACGTCCACAACTCAGAAGCAACATGGCGAACAACCTCGCCACGACGAGCCGGAGCCACATAATGACGAGCCGTTGTAGAAACCTGGCTGAGCGCATAACGGAACGTGGTGGATTCATGCTCAGTGGCGAGTGCTTTGAGACTGATGTCAATGAATCGTTCGGCAGGGAATTCAGCGTCGCGGGTCATATCCCACAGTGACAGCCAGATTACCGAGCGCACCAGCGCGTCGTTGAAACGGTAGAGGTTGTTGGCAGCAAATTCCAATGATTCAACGTCGAAACGCAGTTTGGCGAAGGTAAGATCGTCGTCATTCACCAGAATGAATGCAGGACGCGGCTTGCCAGCAGCCTGTTCAACAACAGTGGTCTCGCCTTCCACGTCGAGTTCGATGCGATCAGTGCGCACGATGGCACCAGATTCATCCTCGTTGTAGAAACCGATAGCCAGACGGTGAGGACGCAGTATCGGATACTTTTCTGGGGCTGTTTGGGTAAGTGTCAGGGTGTTGATGGTACCGTCGCTGTTTGTCTCTACCGATGCGCTAATCGTGTTCATACCAGGCTGTTCAAGCCATGCAGCGCTCCACGCTTTCAGATCGCGACCTGAGGTTTCTTCAAGTTCAGCGAGCAGATCAGCGAGTGTTGCGTTGGAATATGAATGATTGTTGAGATAGTGGTTGATGCCTTCAAAGAAGCGGTCGCGACCCACGTAAGCCACAAGCTGCTTGAGTACGGAAGCACCTTTGGCGTAAGTAATACCGTCGAAGTTCACGTAGGTGTCGTTCAGATCGTTAATTGGCGCCACAATCGGATGTGTGGTCGGCAGCTGATCCTGGTTGAGACCCCAGCTCTTCTCACCAGCGTTAAACGTCGCCCACGCGTCATGCCATTCAGTAGCTTCAGCGGTGGCCAACGTGGAAGTGAACTCGGCGAAGGATTCGTTCAACCACAGGTCATTCCACCATTCCATCGTCACGTAATCACCGAACCACATATGTGCCAGCTCATGCAGTACCGTAACTACGCGGCGTTCAGTCATTGCATCGGTCACTTTAGAATCAAACACGTACTGGTCGCGAAGGGTGACAAGACCAATATTCTCCATTGCGCCCGCATTGTACTCAGGCACAAAAATCTGATCGTACTTAGCGTACGGATACGGTACACCCCATGTTTTGGCGTAGAACGCAAAACCGGCTTTGGTCACATCCAACAGCTTGTTGGCATCCTTATCCATCGCCTCTTTGAGTGACTGACGGCAATAAATACCCATCGGCACAGTACGACCATCTTCATTCGCATACTCAGAATGCCACGAAGCATACGGGCCAGCACAGATTGCAGTCAGATAGGAGCTCATTGTCACAGTCGACTCAAAAACCCAACGCTGAATACCCTCGGCAGGGTGATCACCTAACGTTCCCTCGAAGGTTTCACCATCCACCTTGACAGTCTCCTGCACCGGCTGGTTCGACAACACAATCCAACTGTCAGGAGCGAGTACAGAAAAGTCAAAAACGGCCTTAATATCCGGCTGATCAAAAACGGCGTAAACACGGCGAGCGTCTGGAACTTCAAACTGCGAATACAAATACACATTGCCATCAGACGGATCAACGCTGCGATGCAAGCCCTCACCAGTGTTGGAATACCGACACATTGCCTTAACGGAGACCTCGTTGTGTTCACGCAAATCAGGCAAAATAACACGGTTATCTACATAAGCCGCAGCAGGATCAAGAGACTCGCCATTAAGAATGATCTCATACACCTTGTCGGCAATAAGATCAAGGAATGTTGTTGAACCGGGGGCGGCATCAAAAGTAACCGTTGTAACGGAACCGAATACACGCTCGCCAACTGTCAGATCAAGAGACACCCAGTAATGAATGGGAGCTGAGACAATGGATTTTCGTTCCTGTGCTTCGGTGCGAGTCAAGTTTGATCCTGGCATTATGTACCTTCTTTCTTTCGTGTGGCGTTCCATGTTATTGAGCTCACAGGAACGCCGCCGCCAGATCAGTCTTGTGGACTATCTGGCGGTACGTATTGTTGTTATTGTTCGCTGTTATAGTCGTTGTCTTCGCTAGCGGCGACATCGGCGACAACGGGGACGATCATTGGCTTGCGGTGCAAGCGGCGGGCGATCCAACCGCCTAGCGTGCGACGCATAATCTGTTGCAGGCGGTAGGTGTCACGGGTGCCGTGCATCATCGCGTCTTGCAGTTGTTCAACGATTTGAAGGCGTACCTTGTCGAATTCGCTTTCATCTTCAGCTACGGCGTTGAGGTAGATTTTTGGACCGGTAACCACGTCGGCATGGTCAGTGTCGACGACAACAAAACTGGAAACGAAGCCTTCAGTACCAAGGATGCGACGCTTTTCTAATTCGTCGTCAGTTAATTCACCTACGGAGTCGCCGTCAACGTATACGTAGCCGCACGGTACAGAGCCGACGATGGCGGCTTTGCCGTGGTAAAGATCAACCACATCGCCGTCTTCAGCTAGAACAACACCATCGGGGTCGACGCCTGTTTTAACAGCGATTAATCCGTTGGCTACCAGATGGCGGTTCTCACCGTGGATTGGCATGGCGCATTTCGGTTTAACAATGTTGTACAGGTACAACAGCTCGCCTTCGTTACAGTGGCCAGACACGTGTACAGCAGCGTTTTCTTTGTTGATAACGCGCGCACCACGTTGAACGAGCTTGTTAATAACCTTGTAAACCTCGTGCTCATTGCCAGGAATCAGTGAACTGGCAAGAATAACCGTATCGAATTCGTTAATTGTGATGTCACGATGGTTGCCGTCCGCAATGCGGCCGAGAGCAGCCATGGGCTCGCCTTGAGAGCCGGTGCACATGTAGACGATTTTGTTGTCTTGAATATCGTTGGCCTGCTTGAGATCAACCACTGTGCCTTCGGGAATATGCAAGTAGCCGAGGTCGGCAGCGATAGACATGTTGCGTACCATCGAACGGCCAACAAACACAACTTTGCGACCATACTTGTGTGCCGCATCCACAACCTGTTGTACGCGATGAACGTGGCTGGAGAAGCTGGCAACAATAATTTTGCGGGTTGCTTCAGCAAAGGCGCGGTCAAGTGCTGGACCGATTGAGGTTTCTGGCTTAACAAATCCTGGCACTTCAGCGTTAGTAGAATCGGCCATCAGCAGGTCAACGCCCTGTTCGCCGAGTTTACCGAATTCCACCAAGTCAGTGATGCGATGGTCAAGCGGCAGTTGGTCAAGTTTGATATCGCCGGTGTCGATAAGGCTTCCGGCCGGGGTTTTCACATAAACAGCCAGAGCGTCAGGAATAGAATGAGTGACGTTGATGAACTCCAGATTGAACGGACCAACCTTGAGTTTGTCACGCCCCTGCACAGCAGTCGTCTTTGGGTTGATGTGATGTTCCTTGCACTTGGCTTCAGTAAAAGCGAGAGTGAGTTTGGAACCAATTAGCGGAATATCAGGACGTTTCTTTAGCAGATACGGTACACCGCCAATATGGTCTTCGTGACCATGGGTGAGAACCAGTGCTTCAACTTTGTCGAGACGATCTTCAATGTAGTGGAAATCCGGCAGAATCAGGTCAACACCTGGTTGTTCTTCTTCGGGGAAGAGTACACCGCAATCAATGAGAAGAATATGACCGTTGTATTCGATCACGTTCATATTGCGACCAATTTCGCCGAGACCGCCCAACGGCACAATGCGCATTGATCCTTTTCGATACTTGGGTGGAGGAATCAATCCACTGGTTTGTGCTGATGAACTTTGACGCGGTTGTGGGCGCGCAGCACGCTTGTTGGATCGTGCGTTGGCGGATTGTGTGCGAGAACGCGTGCCGGTAGTTGACGGCTGTGAGTGTTCAGATTGCACTGTCTGCTTGGATTTGTTGGCTTTGGTTTTTCCAGATGCTGTCGTTCTGGTTTCGGCTGTTTCACTCTTCCTGCCGGTGGCCTGCGCGATGATATCGTTCATCTCTGCCTCGATAATGGGGTCAGTGATAATAACATCTGGCTTATTCGCACGTCCTGTGCGCTTATGTACGTGATTTGTTGTTTCTTCCTTTGCCATTCTTCTTTGGTTATCCTGTTTGTTATCGGTGCTTCCGCCTGTGCGGACGCGAGGTCTTTTTTGTTGTGCTTTTTGTTGTGCCTTTTGCGGCACTTTTTTGCTGTACGTTGGGTTTCTACTGGTTCCTGTCAAAGCTAGTACTCACTGCACAGAATTTCCGTTTTTGTTTATCATGGCTGTTCACACTAACTAACTCCACCAGTTTGACTGAGCAGTACAGCTGCGTCTTGCTGTTTTGATATCGGCTTATTGCCAGCACACGTCTGTTGTTAGCACGTGACCGCAGCGAGACTCGATGCAACAGCTCAAGGTCAACAAGGCTCATATCACCGTTGTCAGCTGTTGTCAGCTGTTTTTCCAGTGCTCTGCTGTTGACTTTGCACGCAGTTCAACCGTATCCATGCTGTAGTCCCGGCGGTTCCATGCCATCAATAGTTGCATGAACGTGGTTGATACGTGTGCGCATATCTACTGCTTTGAAGCTCACAGTGAGTTGATCAACCGTTGCCGTTTACAGTAGTTGTGACTGACGCATGCCTTGTTCCGCACGGGCGATCTCATCAGGACCGGGACCCACATTCGGCAGACGCATCGACGTGTCGTCAAGCAATCCACGCACCTTAAGCGATGCCTTAGCCATAACCGCCTGAAAACCGTTACCATTCAACGCTTCAACGAGTGGAGCAAGCTGAACAGCAATCCGTTGAGCCTCATGAATTCTGCCCTGGTCAAAAGCATTGGCTAAGTCCCGAAGTGGCCCTGACGCAGCATGTGCAATTACTGAGATCACGCCAACAGCACCAACAGACAAGAACGGTAGGAACAAGCCATCGTCACCGGAGTACCAGTCCAATCCGGTTTCCATACGTTTGCGCACTGCTCCAGCAATATCGCCGGTAGCATCCTTAACAGCGCGCACATTGTCGAGTTCTGCAAGTCGGCAGTAGGTATCGAGTTGAATGCGTACACCGGTTCGGCCGGGCACATCGTAAACAACAATAGGAGTGTCTACAGCGTCATTAACCGCCTGGTAGTGGCGGAAAATACCCTCTTGCGAGGGGCGAGAATAATATGGCGCGACAACGAGTACTGCAGAAGCGCCAGCCTCTTGTACTTGTTCGGCCATACGCACTGAATGCACAGTATCGTTTGAACCGGCACCGGAGAGTACTGGTACGTCAATAACCTCTTTGACAGCGCGAACAAGGTCGACCTTCTCGTTCATATGGGTGACCGGAGATTCGCCGGTTGTGCCGTTAACAAGAATGCCGTCAGCGCCGTCGGCTACCAGTTGACGTGCAACACGTTGTGCAGCATCGTAGTCAATGGAACCATCGGATGTCATCGGCGTCACCATCGCCGGAATAACGCGCCCGAACGGTGCCGGGTCTAAAAGATGCATGGAACCGTCATTCATAACAGTCAACCGTACTTCGTCTATGGGACGCCACGCTACTCAAATATCACGTTTTTCACCGACGACATGGCTGTGTTCTGTTTACTTTTTTCGCTAGTTGAACAGGCCGGCAGAGTCATTGCACCAATCCCCTGCTAATTCCTATTCCCGCTAATTCCGCATTACTACGCGACGTTAACCGGCACGTGGCTTTTATGCGCGGAGTTCTGCACGGAATTTACAGAATTTACAGATCAAGGAACTGGTCAAGACCGACGGTCAAACCTTCATAATCACCGGAAGCGAGCTTACGTACAGCGAGCAAGACACCAGGCATGAAAGAAACGCGGTCAAAACTGTCAGCACGGATTGTTAGCTGTTCGCCTTCATTGCCCATAAGTACTTCTTCGTGAGCGTTTAAACCCCGAAGGCGCACAGCATGAACATGAATGCCGTCAATATCTTGGCCGCGAGAACCGCCGTCTGTCTGAGTGTTGTCTGGCACAGAGCCAAGTCCGGCTTGACGGCGTGCCTTGGCGATGCCTTGTGCAGTGTGAATTGCAGTGCCGGAGGGTGCATCCACTTTGTTGGGATGGTGAAGTTCAATAACCTCAGCGGATTCAAAGTACGGTGCAGCAAGTGCAGCAAAATGGTCTGCCAGTACTGCAGAGATTGCAAAGTTTGGCGCAATGAATACGCTCTGATCTTTGCGGGGTGCGGCGGCTAATGCTTGGCGTACTGCATCAAGGCGTTCATCGGTCCAGCCAGTTGTACCAACCACAACGTTAACGCCCTGACTGATCAGTGCCAGAACGTTGTCAAGTGCAGCTGATGGCACGGTGAATTCGACAGCGACATCCGTGTTTTCTGGCGTAATGGTAGTTACATCGTCTCCGGCGTCAAGTGTCAATGCCAGTTCCATATCGTCCGCCGCGTTTACCGCTGCGACTACATGAGATCCCATACGCCCTTGGGCGCCAACAACAGAAACCCTGACCATGTGTTCCTCCTTGCATGTGCTATTTACACAATTGCGTACTGACCGTTTTACTAGGCAATAGTGTCGGCGTAAATGAAAATGTCATCCTTCAAAATCTCATCTTCAGGATGGTCTTTGGTGTAATGCTGTGCAACGCAATGCATTCCCTGGTGCTCATAGAAACTGAAATCGCATGTCGAATCGGTATGCAGATAGAAACTTGACACATCTCCGTCAGTAAAGCGTTTCTGTGCGCGGCGCCATAGCGTACCTCCAACGCCGTGTCCGCGCGCTTTCTGCGCCACGAGGAATAATTCCACTTCACCTTGCGTATTGTCGTTAATACCGGAATCGTGTTCCATGTTGTCTTCAAGTGCACGCGTATGCAGTACCACATCCAGATACTGGTTGGCGTGTGTGCTGCCGTTGTGACGAATCTCCTTGTCGCAACGGTCCAGTTCGTGCTTGGCGTCAGGGAATATTAAGGGTTTACCTTCGATGCGGGTAATAAGAATACCCATGAATTCGCCATTCAGTTCAGCAACATCGCCGTGTGTGGCTGGAACGAGATAATGTAAGACCTGACGCCGGGATACTACCAGTGAATCCGCCTTGTTACCACCGCTATCGTGGAATCCCCACATCTTGTCAAATTCCGTGGCAATAGCGTCAATATCATCCCATGTGACGGGCCGATAAGTTACTTGTGTCGATGTATTAGATGGCGTACTAGTGATCGTATTCTGCTCAATACTCATATGCCTATGTATCCTTTGCCTATACCTTTTACTGTCCAACTCATGCTCATCCACCCTACACATCGCATCCGTGTAATCGGTACGTTCACGGTGTACCAAGCTGTGAATTCATCACAGGATTCTCTGAACTTTTTCTGTATGTAAGGCGAACTGTCGCATTACCACCTGAACTGTTGCCATATTGTTAAGTTCAAGTTCTGTATGCGACGCGAACCATTACCCTATCGTCAATCACCATTACCCTACCGTTAGCCACACAGTATTTTCCTGTTAGTGCGCGGCCATTGGGTTGGTCTACACCCCGGCATTCCTTTCGCATTTCTCTGGCATTTCCCTCGCATTCCTTTCGCATTAGTTTCCGCATTACTAGGGCTGCTATTACCAGCGTGTATGGCCATTACTAGCGTGCATTACCATTAGCAACGTGCATTACCAGCGCTTTCACTGCATAGCTGCATGAGCTATTAATCGTCGTTAGATTGTTCAGGGATACTGTTTTTCAATTCGGAGAGAATCTCTTCCAACGACTTTTGGGGAGCATGTATTTCACGCATACTCTCGTCTTTCTCACTCAGGTAATACAGTGTTGCATCGATACTACTTAAAGGAATTCCTTCAACCGTAGCCAGCAGTAACCGATACAAATCAAGTTGGATAAGTTTACGGGAAACATCGTCAGGACTATTAGGGCGATGACCTGTTTTCCAGTCCACAATCGTATATTCCGCTGTTGTATTGGTACCTGTATCGATACCTGTATTGGTGCTTGTGTTGGTATTTGTAGATAGGTCGCCATCGCTAAGTCCACCACGGAATACCGCGTCCAGCTTGCCGTTCACGATAGCACCGTTCATTTGTGGAATCGAAATGACAATTTGTCGTTCAGCCCACACCAGGTCGCGCTGCGCCCACCGGGATTCTGCCAGTCGCCGCTGCCAAACAACAAGGCGGCGTTCTACGTCATTGCCGGTTGATGATTGAGCGATGCGTTGTTCTTCCTGCTTGAGGTCATCAA
Source organism: uncultured Bifidobacterium sp. (assembly GCA_964417995.1). Classification (GTDB taxonomy): domain Bacteria; phylum Actinomycetota; class Actinomycetes; order Actinomycetales; family Bifidobacteriaceae; genus Bifidobacterium. The sequence goes on along the minus strand of CAYQJZ010000014.1, from coordinate 22,201 downwards.
GAAGTGTTTGTCGTGTCACCACTGTGCCGTTGTCTATATCGGCGCTGCTCATGCCTGCGGTGAGGAATTGCTCTGCCCACTCGTGCATGCGTGTACCGTAAGATGCAGACGGCGAAACGACATGGGGAATTGGACGTACAATGCTTCGCCAGTAGGCTTTTTCTTCGCGTTCGTTCATTCCACCTGCTGCTGCCTGCAATCCAGTAACACTGTGCCGACGGCCGCTAATGATTCGTTGGGCTTTCTCTTTTACTGCCTGGTCAAGAGAAGCATCGTCTAAGGTTCCGTTCATAAGATCGTCATCGTTAATAAGCATGCGCGTCAACGTAAGAAGACTCGTTGATTCGCTGCGCACTCCCGCCTCATAGTCACAGACAACAGTATTCTCATCACTGAAACTATTACTGTTGCTCAACCCATTGCTGTTACTAAGCCCATTACTGTTACTCAACGTTGAAGTAGACGTTGATACAAAATCATCGCTGCTTAACAATGCGTGCACGGCGTCTGCACTATCATCCAAACGTCGGCGAACAGACTCACTTAATTCGCTGGGCCAGGGCAATACTGTGCTGTCGTTGTTCTCAGGAATTGGTTCCAAGCATGCGTCACCAACAACGGCATTCTCATATTCTTGTGCATAATCTCCAGCAAAGAATCCTTTAGGTAACTGCGCTAAAGAACCAGTAACGTCGGAGACAGTATTGGGAAAAGCAGTGGAATCGTTGTCTGCTGACTCGTTGTTACTCGCTTCCACTTCTGTATTGATACGAGAAAGGGTTACCGCATCTAAGTTACTGGGCTTATGCGCAGCATCAGCACGTGTATGCATCGAATCATGAATCTCTTGCCAGAAAATCGATGCGCCTTTTTCCGTAGTGCTCTTTTTATTGTTTGTACTGGCTTTATTGTCTTTACCTGAAGTTGACAGCGGGTTTCGGCTAAGGTCTTTTTCTCTGCTGTACGTAATTAGAGCATCATTGCGAGCGCGTGTAAGAGCTACGTAGGCGAGACGCCGTTCGTCGGCGTGCAATCTCCTGCCGTATTCTTCCTTTTGAGTGAGATATTCGCTGTTAGAGTAGGTATTTTCTCTGTCGTCTCCTTCGTCTCCGTCTGAGCGTAAGGAGCCATACACCTCGTCGTCAATCTGTTCAACACTGTTGAGCAGCTCTAATGCCGATAAGGGGTTACTACCAACTGGAGCATTATGGGGGAATCTAGGCAGGATGCTGGCGTCTACGCGTACAGGAACAGGTACTGCAGTTGGTGTGGTCAACCATGTGGATGCTGTTTCTTTGTATTCTGGTGCATTCCACTTGCCGTGATCGTCTCGCCCACCAGGGTGGTTTTCATCGCAACAGATTTTAAGACTGCTCTGTTTTCCAGCGGGGAAAGCGCCTTCTGACACGCCAACAATGGCGACAGCATCCCATTCGAGTCCTTTGGATTGGTGGATGGTCATTAGCTCAACATCGACTTGAGTATTGTCATGCGTTGATTCAGACTCTTCTTCTATAGTGCGGTATCCATCTACCCACGTTATAAATCCATGCAGTGTGGGTGTTTCTCCCGTCGCAATCTCACTCGTATAAGTATCAACAAGGTTGATAATCATGTCCATGGGCATACGGGCAGCGCTGGGGTTCACTGCTGTGTTGTCGTTCCGTATTGCTTGCGCGACCACAGTGTCGATGTCAAGATCCAAGGCGTAAACAGCTGTGCGAACGACATCTGTTAGCGATCTGTTGTTGGCCTCGTGAACATTGTGCACTATGGTGCTTAAACGCCGTATGCTGTGCCGCGCTTGTTCTGATATTGTCGGGCTCTGTTCGAGCCGACATTCAAGATCATCACTGACCAAGAGATCCGCAAGGAATACCGAATTAGCAACATCATTTCGATGTGTGCGCACAATGTCAGCCCAAATACTACGCGGCGTTTCAGCATCAGCAAGCCCTGCTTCAATAAGAGCATGGAATTGTGCCTCACAGTTGGCCTGATCTGCCAAATGCGCAAGCTCACTCAATTCTTCTTCTGATAACTGGAACCGTGGGGTAGCAAGTAAACGCATCAATGCGGCAGTATCGGCATGGTCTGTAACAACGTGCAATAGTGCTAGTAAATCTTTAATTTCTGGGCGTTCCAGTAAAGCAGAGTGTCCCACTACTAATGTTGTCAAACCGGCTTTTTCTAACGCATCTTGGTACTCGTACATATGCGTTTTTGCTCGGAATAGTACGGCAACTGTTCCTTGATGCACGGTGCCGTCAGCATTGTGGCGCGTATTACGCTTGATTGCTTTTTGACAAAAGCGTGTAACAGCATCAATTTCCTGTCCGAGTGTGTCATACGCGAGTACACCAATTGTGCCAAGGCGATCGTCACAAGCACTTAATGACGCAACATCAACTTCTTCCATCAAGGAACTACTGCAACTCCGTTCATTCCGCCGTAGTGGCTGTGTTAAATTATTGGCGACCTCCAATACGATGCGTGAATTTCGGCGAGTAACACTTAACGCGTAAGGATGCGAGTTTAATGGCATGTGGAAGTCATGTTGGAACATACGAAAGGCACCAGGACTGGCACCTCGCCACGCATAAATCGATTGGAAAGGATCACCCACAGCAGTAACAGCACTGCGATGGATACCACCTTTACTGCCAGTAGTGTTTGCAGTGCCAGGTTTATGTTCTTCCGGATGGAATAGTGCGGCAATCAGCTCAGCTTGTGTGGTGGACGTGTCTTGATATTCATCGAGCAATACATGACTGAATCGTGCACGATAACGTTGTCCAATAGACGGGAACCGTGTAACCAACTGGTAGGCAGCAATAGTGAAATCACTAAATTCGGCCATATTGCGACGCTGTTTTTCATTCACATACTCGCTGACAAGATCGAGAAGAAAATTCCGATACTGAGTTTTTTCCCGTAATTCATTACACGTAGATAGACAGAGTTCGTGGCTTTTTTTGTTCCAATCTGAATGGTAGTCTTCAAGTCTCTTTTGCCACTTGTCTTCAGTATCACGTTTCCCTCGCTTGGGCTTTCCAGGTAAACTGGGCTTTTTTTCTGGAATTTGTTCATCACCAATAACTGCGGTCAAACGGTTAATAAAAGCATCGTCCCAGTCACGTATTCGCGTAATGGCATCGTCATAATTGTCACAATCTCCACCAATCATGGTGCTGCCAATAGCTCCAGACAAGCCCCGCACACGGTCAGCTAATGTACTCAAAGTAACATCATGTCGACCTGCAGCTCTGATTGTTGATATGTTCTGTGCAACAACATCGGTTGCTAATTGAATAGCTCCTGCTTCGCTGAGTGGTTGTGTGTTGTGATCAAAACCAACAAGCAATCCATACTGACGCACAATTGTTTGGAAAAAAGAATCGTATGTATAAACCGCTGGTTTAAGAAACATACGTTCTGAATCACTGCTGTGTGGTTCACTGTCGGCGCTGGCTACTGCAGAAGATACACGGTTCAGCAGTTCGCCTGCCGCTTTACGTGTGAAAGTCAGTCCAAGTATACGCTCTGGGGCAACACCGTTATTGATGAGGTTGATGATGCGGCGCGTCATCGTATATGTTTTCCCTGATCCTGCTCCGGCGACAACAAGTACATCGTCATCAGTTGGAGCTGTGATCACGCGTTCTTGCTCAGGGCTGGGTCGGTTAACATCTGCTTTCATGCCTGCCTCGTTTCGTATACAGTGTCAATCTGTCCAGCACAGGCAGGGCAGACATCTCGCATCCGGCAATGCTTTATATGCGTTTCTGTGGGGTGTGCGGTCAAGGTGTGTGAATTTTTTGCCGCCCCGGCGTAGAACACTCGCGCAATCATTGTTAAGGCCCAAATAGCTTGGGTACCGCGCAGGGAAAGAAGATTTTCCCATGCACTGGTGCTCACTCCATCGGGGGGTGTCGATGGCAAATCTGGAATATCCAAGATATCTGTCATCTTCGTGTAATGGGAACGTGCTGTAAAAGATGTTGCGTTAAGTGAATTATTAACAAATAAGGGCGGTTGAAATGCACCCTCCGGAGCATAACTATATGCTGGCGCACTATGGTTCTTGACAAAGAATAAATCACTTTGAGTAATGCATGGCATTGCTGATAATGATTCATCAGATTGTTTGGTTTCAGAGAAGGCTAATCCCAGCTGGTAGCACACCAATTGCAAGTCGTTGCTCATTTGCAATGTGCTGAACTTTCCCCCGGTTTTGTAGTCAATCAATCGTATAGTTTCGCTGCCGTCTTTCTGACGACGGTGTTCCATACGATCGATACGTCCAGAAAGACGAATCACCAAGTCGCTATGCATACCTTCAGGCCAGCCACCAACCAAATATCCCATGATGGCAGAAAGTTCCTCACGCCTGATTGGCTTTACCTCGGGTATTGCACAATACGCGCGAAGAACGTCGTTGAGGTCGAACCGCGCATTGAATTCTCGTTCGCATTCAACCTGTTCAAGTGTGCCGATATGAGTATTCTTAGCGTTCCTTGCAAGATATATGTCGCTACCATCTCTGCTTTGTACAAAATATGAGGCGATATTGCCCAGCACGGTATCGGCATCTGTATCTTTTTGCATTGCTGCGTATTGCTGCTGTGGATTTGTGAAAGATGCCCAATCAGTCTTTATCTCTTCATAAATACGGTGCAAGCGTTGTGTTGCTGCGTCTATACGTGCCGTTTCAGTAGCGTCTGGCATAAAATCTGTGCGATCTAATCCTTCTTCACTACCGATCTGTGCAACCTTGTGAATCACTGTGCCAAAGGATGTAGATGCTGATCCAGCTTGTGGTCCGGCTAAACGATTCTCTAGCATCCAGCACACTGGGCACTCCCAGATACGATCCACGGCGGACGATGATAATGAGACAACTGGTGTAGTGTTGTCAGCCGATGACGATGTGTGAAGCGTTATCAGTTCACTGTTTGTTGGAGATGTCTGCCCACTCTTGTGCTGGTGGTCAACAACTACTGCTGACGACTGATGGCTGTTGACAGTACTGCTGCCTGTAGTATTCTCAGCTTTGCTTTCACCTGTGGTAGCTGTTTCTGTGTTCTTACCTGGGAATGCCCAATTATTGGGATTTGCGCAAGCTACGCCATGTTGAGCTAGCAAAGCAAGAGATGCAGCGGCGTCACGTCCTTGTGGTGTCTGTGTTCCGTATCGCGCTAGCACAATACGTGCGGCAGTGACTAAACCTCGTGGATCAGCATCCAGACCGGCATACCCCGTATTGTCATTGTTACGCTCTGGCAACGCTTCCGTACTGTTTGTCTCTTCTGTACCGTTGAGACCATTTAATTTGCTGCTGGTAATACGGCCGCTGAAAGCGTGATCCCTACTGTAGTGTTCTGGCAAGTATCCATAGAGAAAATCAGAAGGCAGGACATCGTCATTCCATGTCGCACTGATAGAAACAACCTTCTGTGCTCGTGTCAGTGCAACAAGCAAACTTTTCTTTTCACTGGACAGAACCGATACCAAGCGACGATCATGACTGGACGGAGAATCATTCTGTGGTAACGTGCCTCGCAGCATAATATCGGCAAGGTCTTCTCCACCGAACAATGTGCTACGTTCAGCAAGATTCGGCCAAATGTCTTGTTGCACTGCTGGCAACCATACGTATTCCCAGTGATGACCTGCAGCGCCTGCCGGTGTAGTCAAAGTAACAGCATGCTCAATTGGTCCTATGTGAGCAAGAGAATCTGCTTCAATCTGCATTGATCTCATTTGCGTAATAAAAGAAACAATGTCACGGCCTGAACCAGCGGATTCTTCAGCGAATTGAAACAATCGCATTGCAGCATCAAGCCTGTCGTTCGCCGCACGACCTTCCGGCGTATTCCGTAACGCTTCTTTCTGCCACGTCTGAGCTACTCCAGTTGCCTCCCACACCTGCGACAGCACATAGTGAGGCTCTGTTGTTTCCAGATGTTCTAATTTACGGGAAACTGTGTTTACTAACTCCCATAAGCGAGTAAAAGCTCGAGCCTGCGAGTTACTACCCAATACAGCAACAATGGCGGCAAGCACGTCAGAAGCTGGTGCCAAAGGATTATCAAAAGCGAGCATGATGAGTAGTGCATCTGTATTAAACGGCAGATTGTCGCCAATAGCGGCTTGACTGTCAACAAGGTGATCGTCCACATTCACATGTGGAATACCGGCATCACTCTTGGCGGTAAAAGAATTTTCTTCACCATTGACATTGACGCTAAGCTTACGGGCAAGTTTTACACTGTGACGTAATTGTTCCCATGAGTCAATAAGCTGTTCCAAACGGCTGGAAACGTTACCTGTCTGCCCTGACGCAGCGATATGCGACGTATCGTTACGAGGTGGCTCACGGTCGGTAGTCATTGGAGCAACGTTTACTGATGTCGATTCTTTTTCTGAATGAGACTCCCCCCGGCTATTGCTATTCTGTGGGGCTTCCATGATTCCTGACAGTGATGCAAGCGTTGCCATTGCTGATTCGATAGGTTCCCATCGAGCCAAACCACCTTCACCCGACCGTAGACCAGTGGTCACCAGGGAACTTTCCATCAACGACCTGACACGAGTGCGCACATATGCCGCAGTCACAGCCAGCGACATTGAGGTTCCGTTAATTCCCTGCCGCCGCAAATCCGCCAATTCTGTCAAGGCGAATAATCCTTGAACGAAAGGTTCTTCTTTTAACGGACGATTCACTGACGAGTAGCGTACAGGTACTCCGTCTCTGCGTAATCGTTCACCGAAGGTGCGCACAGTGGCATTGTCATGAGCGATAACCGCCATGTCATTCCAGTCAATATGAGCATCCAAATGTGCGCGTTTGATACGCCATACCACATCGTCAAGTTCCTCGCGAGCAGAGTGGTATATTGCAGTCTGCACGCTGCCATCATTAAGAAGGGGAGAATTTTCAGGCAACGCTTTTATAGGCAGGGCACCCTCGCATGGTGAGACTTTCCATGGGCGCTTTACCAAAGGTATATCGTCATCTTCTGGTGAGGGAATGGATAGACTCACTCGCGCTGTCACCACATCTCGATAACTGTGATCACTATGAGCCACATGATGCTCTTCTGCCTCAGACCATGTTCCCCATGATTCATCCAACTGCACCATATCAGCGTGGAGAACACCATGCTGTGCGCGAGAAAACAGATGCTCCGGGTATGAACCGCGAAATGTTTGCACCGCTTCATCCGGATTACCTACCAGAAGCAAACGAACACCTGCCGTACCTAATGCTTCCAAGAAGCGAAGCCCAGCCAATGTAGTGTCTTGAAAATCATCCACAATTAATACCGCAGGAAGATCCTGATGCCCACGAGCTATTACCAGTTCTGCTTCTACCAACAGCCGTGAAGAATCAAGACGGTATTCACCAGGGTAAGAATCATTAATGGCTGCCACATATTCACGTCGCAAAGCAAACACCAGTCGCCATTGCACCTCAGTACGCTCTGTTTGCTGCTCAGACTGATGCAGCATTGCAATAAGAGATTCTTCTTGACTAAATGACGCACCCAACTCATTAATTCGTGCGAGCATATCTCGCAACTGATCGATGAATGCTGAAGACACTCCCCTACTAAACAATGCTAATGCTGTCTGCTCGTTGCCCGCAGACATTCCACTCTCAGAGTTGACAGTCTCCGCCCAATTGTCACTGGCAAAATAGTTCCGAAGCAACATGCATGTGCTGCACATATCACCAGATTCGGCATGTTGGAGATGTACGCCTACTACTCGTCTGAGTAGAGCATCTTGTTCGGCACCGTTGAGCAGATGTGGAGCAGGATTTCCTGCGGTAGCGCATGAATCGGCAATCACTCGAAAAGCCAGTGCTGACAACGTGCTCACTGGACGAACCTGAGATGATGCTCCCACCGCACGGATAACACGATTGCTCAGTTCGTCTGCCGCCGTACGTCCAGACACCGTCATCATGGCATGAGCACTACCGAATCGACGCATTCCCCGAAGTAGCGATGTATACGCAAATTGTGTTTTCCCGCTACACGGAAGCCCCGCCACCAGCAAAGTGCCCGGCTTATCGCTGCTTATAAGCCGGTCGTATGCTGTTGCTACATCATCATGCCTGTTCATGTGTTTCAGATTAAGCGCAGACGGAACCCCTGGGTACATATCTACCTACCCCGCGTGTCTGGAAACACTTGACTCTAGAGATGACCTATTCGTCTTCTAACGCCGCCCATACAACTGACGACAATTCACGAATCGATGCCTGCGTGGCACTGGAATCACTGATATCTTCGGTCATCACCGTTAATACGTAGTCGCCCTCAGTAGCTGTACCATCAATGGCTGCGGATATGTCATCCGTAGCAAAAACAATTGCAGCATCGTTTTCTACACCAGTAATTTCACCGGTTTTATTTGCCGATAACGTACCGTCGGGCAACCCTCCAGGAATCTTGGTAAGCCGCGTTTGCGCCAGCAACAAGTCCAGCATTCGCTGACTGTATTCTTCAGATACCAGCTCACCTCTGTAAACGGCAGCCATAAACTTGCCGCTGTCAATGGCACTAGTCTGCTTAAGTGACGGGTCGCCATCAGAATAGCCGAGATACTGTTTAATGAAGGAATTGGTAAATCCGTAATCTTCAGCAATCTGATTCACAATAGAGAATCCCTCGTCAGCACTTCCGCCACCCAATGTGTCAACTAGCGTATTGGTAGCGTCGTTAGAGCTGACAGTGATCATCTGTTCCAGCAGCGTATCAATATCCGACGTTTCAGTAAGTTCTCCGTCGCTGATCTGTTGAAATACTGCAAGCATCACATATAGTTTGACAACTGACGCTGAGTAACTCTGATGGCTGTTAATGTCAATTGAGGCGCCACTGGCGAGGTCTTCCACATAAACTTGCCACGTACCCTGATAGCCAGAAATCAACTCTTCCAGTTCAACACCGAGAGCGTCAAGTTTCTCTTGTTCAGCAGAGGTGATGTCGGCGTCAGGAACGTCATCACGGTCCAAGTCCCCCTCATAAACCTCTATATCGTCTGACACATCTGCTGTTTGGCCTGTTGAATCTGACGCAGAGTTCGACGTACTTGCACCCCATATTCCCCTCGCTACGCCAACAATGATGATAATCGCCACAATTACAACGACAGCAAGCACTGCTATGGTGATGCGACGCCGGCGAATTTGACGACGGTGTTGCTGCCGACGTTGTGATGATTGTTGGGGTGTATTTGCCATATCACTGTCCTTCAAGCATCGTGATCCACACATTTTTAGGAATGTCAGAGGTTAACGCCGTTGCCGGTTCTTTACCCAAGTCTTTACCTAGGCCTTCACCCAGGCCAGGTCTTCACCAAGGTCTTCGGTTATCGATGCGGCACCAATCTCATCATTCCCATCCGATATAACCACATAAACATGAAGGGTGAATCCAGTACAACCGAATTCACCCTTTATTACGGCCTTAGCCTTGGCTTACATGCATCAGTAAGTCATACACGCAAACTTACAGTTGCAGGTCACCGAAGTTAGCGCCGGAGAAATCTGAGCCGCTGAAATCGGTGCCGTCACCACTCAGATCATCCTGTCCGCCTTGATCGTCCAGGAAGTCATCCGGGTTAAAGTCATCGCCGAGCTTCAGGTCACCAAAGTCGATGCTGGAGAAGTCCACATCGCTCAGGTCAGCGTCAGAGAAGTCCGTAGTGTCGTCACCGCCCAAACCAAAGTTCGGGTAAATCGTCTCGCGGATCGCCTTATCTGGCTCCACCACCGCATTGCGGTAACGTGCCAAACCGGTACCAGCCGGGATGAGCTTACCGATGATGACGTTCTCCTTAAGACCCTTAAGGTCGTCTTCCTTCTGGTTGAGAGCAGCCTCGGTAAGGACGCGGGTTGTCTCCTGGAAGGATGCGGCCGACAGCCACGAATCGGTAGCCAGCGACGCCTTGGTAATGCCCATCAGTTCCGGACGACCGGCAGCAGGCTTACCGCCCTTCTTCACGGCTTCCATATTCGCCTCACGGAACTTTGTCTGATCAACAAGTTCGCCCGGCAGCAGGCTTGTATCGCCAGAGTCGATCACTGTAATACGACGCAACATCTGGTGAACGATAACTTCAATATGCTTGTCGTGGATGTCAACACCCTGCGAACGGTACACATTGTGCACTTCTTCTACAATGTTGACCTGAGCAGCACGCGGGCCAAGGATACGCAGAATCTTCTTCGGATCTACAGAACCCTCAATCAGCTGCGTACCAGCCTCAACATGATCGCCATCTTTAACAAGCATTGGAGCACGACGAGTCACCGGGTAGGTGATCGGATCGACAGATGTGTCGTCCGGGGTCAGCGTAACCTGACGACCGCGATCGGTATCTTCCACCTTCACTGTGCCAGGGAACTCAGCAATTGGTGCCTCACCCTTCGGGGTACGCGCCTCGAACAACTCGGTTACACGCGGAAGACCCTGGGTAATATCGGAAGCCGAAGCCACACCACCCGAGTGGAAGGAACGCAGTGTCAGCTGGGTACCAGGCTCGCCAATAGACTGGGCTGCGACAATACCGACAGCCTCGCCAACATCAACAAGCTTGTTCGTAGCCAGTGACCAGCCGTAGCACTTGGCGCATACGCCACGTGTTGACTCACAGGTCAGCACAGAACGTGCCTTAACCTCTTCGATGCCGTGTGCAACCAGATCATTGAGCACATCCATGGACAGAGCATCACCAGCGTGATACAGCACAGTGCTGTCGTCAGCAGGATCGATCACGTCGGAAGCCAGCAGACGCGAGTACGGGCCACCGTCCGCTGCCTTAACCAGCACAAGGTTGCCAGCATCGTCACGCTCACCAACCTTCACGGCCAGACCGCGCTTGGTGCCACAGTCTTCCTCGCGAACAATAACTTCCTGAGACACGTCAACAAGTCGACGGGTCAGATAACCAGACTCAGCGGTACGCAATGCGGTATCGGCCAGACCCTTACGAGCACCGTGCTGCGAGATGAAGTACTCGAGCACAGACAGACCATCGCGGTAATTTGACTTAACCGGACGAGGAATAATCTCACCCTTCGGGTTAGCCACGAGGCCTCGCATACCAGCAATCTGACGAATCTGCATCCAGTTACCACGGGCGCCAGACTGAACCATAATGTTCACGTTGTTGTCGTCGTGGAAGTTCTCGCGCATTGCGTCGGCAACCTTGTCGGTGCACTCAGTCCACAGGTTGATCAGTTCCTGACGACGTTCCTCGTCGGTGAGCAAGCCCATATCGTACTGTGAGTTGACCTTGGCGGCCTGATCCTCGTAGGAGTGGATGATCTCATCGCGCTCCTGCGGAGCAACAATATCGGAATAAGCCATTGTGACGCCCGACCATGGTGCACGAGTGAAGCCCAAATCCTTAAGAGCATCCAACGTAGCAGCCACCTGAGCGGTGGAGTAGCGCGTAGCGATGTCGTCAACGATGGTGGACAGCTTGCCCTTCGGTACCTGCTCGTTAATGAACGGGTAGTCAACTGGCAGTGTCTCGTTGAACAAGATACGACCGTAAGTGGTAGCAAATAGTACTGAACCGTCAGCGAAACGTTCCTCATGAACTGTTGTCGGCATATCCGGTTCGGGGTCAACTACGCTAACCTCACCTGGTTCCCAGTTCGCCGGCAAGACAAAGTCCTTCGACAGGCGGATCAGCACCTTGGCCTGCATATCGATTTCGTGCAGATCAAGCGCCATCTGAGCCTCAGCCAGCGACGAGAACACGCGGCCCTGACCGGTTGCACCGTCAACAGCAGTCGACAAGTAGTACAAACCAAGGATCATATCCTGAGATGGCATGGTCACCGTGTGGCCATCAGCCGGCTTCAGAATGTTGTCGGAGGCCAGCATCAGCGAACGAGCCTCAGCTTGTGCTTCAGCGCTCAACGGCAGATGCACAGCCATCTGATCACCGTCGAAGTCAGCGTTGAATGCAGCGCAGGCAAGCGGTGGCAGATGGATAGCCTTACCTTCAACAAGGATCGGTTCAAACGCCTGAATACCCAAACGGTGCAGCGTCGGTGCACGGTTCAGCAGCACTGGATGCTCGGAGATAACCTCTTCAAGCACACCCCACACCTCGGAGTCACCACGGTCGACCATACGCTTTGCGCTCTTCATATTCTGCGCGTAGTTGAGGTCTACCAGTCGCTTGATCACGAACGGCTTGAACAACTCAAGAGCCATTGGCTTCGGCAGACCACACTGGTGCATACGCAGTGACGGGCCAACAACGATTACTGAACGGCCTGAATAGTCAACGCGCTTACCAAGCAAGTTCTGACGGAAACGACCCTGCTTACCCTTAAGCATGTCAGACAGCGACTTCAGCGGACGGTTCGATGCACCGGTGACTGGACGGCCACGGCGACCGTTGTCGAACAGCGAGTCAACAGCTTCCTGCAGCATGCGCTTCTCGTTGTTGAGCATGATCTCTGGAGCACCAAGCTCAATCAGTCGCTTGAGTCGGTTGTTACGGTTGATAACACGACGATACAGATCGTTGAGATCACTGGTGGCGAAACGGCCACCGTCCAGCTGAACCATCGGGCGCAGATCCGGTGGAATAACCGGAATAGCATCCAACACCATGGCCTCCGGCTTGTTGCCAGTGGTCAGGAAAGCGTTAACTACCTTGAGACGCTTAAGTGCGCGAGCCTTGCGCTGACCAGAACCGGAATCAATCTCTTCACGCAGCTGCTTGGCTGCTTCTTCAAGATCAAAATCCTGCAGACGCTTCTTAATAGCTTCAGCACCCATGCAGCCTTCGAAGTAATCGCCATAGCGATCGGTCATCTCACGCCACAGGTCAACATCGCCTTCCATGTCGCCCGGCTTCAGCGCCTTGAAACGATCAAACACCACGCTGATACGCTGAATTTGATCGTCGTAACGCTGACGGATGGCTGCCATTTCACGCTCTGCACTGTTGCGCAACTTCGACTTGGCAGAGCCCTTGGCCTCACCGGCAGCCTCGAGCTCAGCCAGATCAGCTTCAACCTTCTTGGCACGCTCTTCGATCTCGTTGTCGCGGCGCTTCTCAAGGTTGCCGATTTCGATATCAAGCTCTTCCTGCAGGTCAGGCAGGTCACGATGACGCTGTTCATCGTCAACCGTGGTGACCATATAAGCAGCAAAATAGATAACTTTTTCAAGATCCTTCGGCGCAATGTCGAGCAGATAACCCAAACGGCTCGGCACACCCTTAAAGAACCAGATATGAGTTACCGGAGCGGCCAGTTCAATATGGCCCATGCGTTCACGGCGTACGCGGGAACGCGTAACTTCCACACCGCAGCGTTCGCAGATAATGCCCTTGAAGCGTACACGCTTGTACTTACCGCAGGCGCACTCCCAGTCGCGGGTCGGGCCGAAAATCTGTTCGCCGAACAGACCGTCCTTCTCCGGCTTCAAAGTACGGTAGTTAATGGTTTCAGGCTTCTTAACCTCGCCGTGGCTCCAGCTGCGAATGTCGTCAGCAGTAGCCAGGCCGATCCTCAGTTTGTCAAATGCGTTGACGTCCAGCACTTGTATTCCTGTCTTTTATCAAAGGTTTCGTTTTTTTACGTCATGTCTGACACCGTCCGCCGCCGCAACGACGGCGGAGCGGCCAGACTTGGGAATCACTGGTATTCAGGCTCCTCAGCGAGCTGGCTTTCCTTGGCGGAGGCGTCAGGACGCGCGCCAATATTGAAGCCCAGATCGTCAGAAGCAGACACGGGATCGTCTTCCTCGTCTTTCATGTCGATAGACACGCCTTCAGCGTTAAGCACCTCAACATTCAACGACAAGGACTGCATTTCCTTAAGCAACACCTTGAACGATTCAGGGATACCTGCAGGCGGCAGGTTCTCGCCTTTAACAATCGCTCCATAAACGCGCACACGACCGTCAACGTCGTCGGACTTGGTGGTCATCATCTCGTGCAACGTGTAAGCGGCACCGTAGGCCTCAAGGGCCCACACCTCCATCTCACCGAAGCGCTGGCCACCGAACTGGGCCTTACCTCCCAGCGGCTGCTGCGTAATCATCGAGTACGGGCCAGTTGAACGCGCGTGAATCTTGTCGTCAACCAGGTGATGGAGCTTGAGCATGTACATGTAGCCCACGGAGATTGGCTTCGGGAATGGTTCGCCGGTACGGCCATCGAACAGACGTGCCTTGCCGTTCTCGCCAACAAGCTTGTTGCCGTCGCGGTCGGTCAGAGTGTTCTTAAGCAGGCCGTGCAGCGTCTCCTGACGCACACCGTCAAACACCGGGGTAGCCACCGGAGTACCCGGTTCACCCTTCTCAGCACCCTGCGGTACATACTTCTTCCACTCGGCTTCCAGATCGGGATCTACGGTGATGTCCCAACCAGCGTGAGCCACCCAGCCCAAGTGCATCTCCAGCACCTGGCCAAGGTTCATTCGGCTTGGCACACCCAGCGGGTTCAGCATGATGTCAACCGGCGTACCGTCCTCAAGGAATGGCATATCTTCCTCAGGAAGAATGCGCGAAATAACACCCTTGTTGCCGTGACGACCAGCGAGCTTGTCGCCCTGCGTGATCTTACGATGCTGAGCAACATAAACGCGGATCATCTGGTTGACGCCGTTTGGCAGCTCGTCGCCGTCTTCTTCGGCATCCTCGCGAGTGATCTCCTTAACCGCAATAACCGTACCGGTCTCGCCGTGCGGCACACGCAATGAGGTGTCACGAACTTCACGGCTCTTCTCGCCGAAGATTGCGCGCAACAGACGCTCTTCCGGAGTCAGCTCGGTTTCGCCCTTCGGTGTGACCTTACCGACAAGAATGTCGCCAGCTTCAACCTCTGCACCGATGCGGATGATGCCACGCTCGTCGAGGTTGGCAACCGCGTCTTCACCAACATTCGGCAGGTCGCGGGTGATTTCCTCGGCACCCAACTTGGTTTCGCGAGCATCAATCTCATATTCCTCAATGTGAATTGAGGAAAGGGTATCGTCCTGCACCAAGCGTTGCGAGATGATAATAGCGTCCTCGTAGTTGTAACCGTTCCACGGCATGAATGCCACCAACAGGTTCTTACCAAGGGCCATTTCACCCTTTTCTGTTGCCGGACCGTCAGCAAGAACTGTGCCGGTTTCCACACGTTCGCCGTCCTTGATCAGCGGCACCTGGTTGTAGCAGGTCATCTGGTTGGAACGCTGGAACTTCGACAGCTTGTAGCTGGAGGTTGTGCCGTCATCGTTCATCACGCGAATCATGTCGGCAGACACGTAGGTAACCACGCCTGGCTTTTCAGCCAGAATCACGTCACCGGAGTCGATAGCTGAACGCCATTCGGAACCGGTACCCACCAACGGACGCTCCGACTTGATCAGAGGCACAGCCTGACGCTGCATGTTGGTACCCATCAGCGCTCGGTGGCCTTCGTCGTGTTCAAGGAACGGAATCAGCGACGCGCCAACCGACACCATCTGACGTGGGGAGACGTCCATGTAGTCGACCATGTCAACCGGAACGTCCTCGGCCTCACCAGCAGCGTCTCGTACAAGAGCTTCCTTAGCAACAAAGTTACCGTCTGAGTCAAGCTCCTGGTTGGCCTGAGCGATCACGTGCTCGGACTCCTGGTCGGCGGTCATGTAAACAACCTCGTCAGTCACATGACCGTCCACAACTTTGCGATACGGAGTTTCAATAAAACCGAACGGGTTGATACGACCGAATGTAGCCAACGAACCGATCAGACCGATATTCGGACCTTCTGGGGATTCGATCGGGCACATACGGCCGAAGTGCGACGGATGCACGTCTCGCACTTCCATCGAAGCGCGGTCACGCGACAGACCGCCAGGACCCAGAGCCGACAGACGGCGCTTGTTGGTCACGCCAGCCAGCGGATTGTTCTGATCCATGAACTGGCTCAGCTGCGAAGTACCGAAGAACTCCTTAATTGTCGCGTTAACAGGGCGAATGTTGATCAACGACTGCGGAGTGATCGCTTCGGCGTCCTGCGTGGTCATACGTTCGCGCACAACGCGTTCCATACGGCTCAGGCCGGTGCGCAGCTGGTTCTGAATCAGCTCACCAACCTGGCGAATACGACGATTACCGAAGTGATCGATATCGTCCACGTCCACGCGCAGGTCAATATCTTCACCATTGCGACGGCCGGGGAATGTCTTGTCGCCTGCGTGCAGGGTGACAAGGTACTTAATTGTCGCGATAATGTCTTCGCGGGTCAGGCTACGGTCATTGATATCAGTTTCCAGACCAAGCTTGCGATCGATCTTGTAACGACCAACGCGTGCCAGATCGTAACGCTTGGTGTTGAAGTAGAACGATTCGAGCAGGTTCTTGCCAGCCTCCGGGGTGGCGGTATCAGCCGGACGAATCTTGCGATACAGATCAGTCAGGGCTTCATCCTGCGTGCTAATTGTTTCCTTATCAAGTGCATCAAGCACCAGCGGATAACCGTGAAATGCCTCGCGAATCTCCTGCTTGGTCATACCAATAGCCATCAGGAAGACAATGGCGGACTGCTTACGCTTACGATCCACGCGCACGCCAAGAACGTCACGCTTGTCGATTTCAAACTCCAGCCATGCACCACGGCTCGGAATGATCTTTGCGCCAAAAACTTCCTTGTCGGAAGTACGATCCGGTGTACGTTCAAAGTACACACCCGGGGAACGCACCAACTGCGAAACAATCACACGCTCGGTACCGCCGATAATGAAGGTGCCGTGCGGGGTCTGCAGTGGGAAGTCACCCATAAACACCGTCTGGCTTTTGATCTCGCCAGTGTCGCCGTTTTCAAATTCAGCGTTCACATAAAGAGGTGCAGAGTAGGTGTAATCCTTCTCCTTGCACTCCTGAACGGTGTGACGTGGTTCCTCGAAGTACGGATCCGAGAAAGTCAGGCTCATTGTTTGAGCAAAATTTTCAATAGGAGAGATCTCTTGGAAGACCTCGTCAAGACCGGAAACATGAGGCACGGTGTTCGTGCCATTTTCCAGATCTTCTTCGACGCGCTTACGCCAGCGTTCGTTGCCGACCAACCAGTCGAAGCTGTCAGTCTGCACACCCAACAGGTAGGGCACATCGATGGGCTCGCGGATGGAGCCGAAGTTCACACGGTCCGACGCCTTGTGCAGATCGATATCGTGCTGGTCGGCGCGTGCGATGATGGTGGTGGTACTCGTCGTAGCTTTTTCGGCAGCCAATGGACGTTCCTTATCGCTTGCTTGTTTCAGTATTCTGTCCCCGGAAACGCCTGAACGGCCGCCATATGCCTGTGCGCGGGCGCTTCCTCTTTGCCAGCATGCCCGCCATATGACATGCATATACGCAAAGGACAAACGTAACACGTCCCTGCGACACGCCGCGACACGATACAAAATTCCGGTGCCGTGCAGCACACATTTGAACGCGACAACACATGGAACGAACACGCGATAAATTCCAGTGCTGTGTAGCGCACACACTTTTCTGCACTGACACTGCCCAATGACAGCAGTCATCTCACGGCAGGCACGTTACGGCAGAAGCAATTACAGCGGGGCGCAATTACAAAAAGACTACTGCACAACGATGGTGACTTCATCGCTGAATACATCATCTATGTCAGCCAAGCTCAACTGGGCTATATAAGTGCCAGCACTTATGCTTTCCAAGTCAGAGTCGTCCTCGCATTCACTGCCAGTACGGTTGGTATTCCACGTAATTGTCTGCGTATCCACATCGCCTTGTGCCATTAGCAACATGCGGTCGTCAACTGGGCAGGAATCCGAACGCCACACCTCATCACTACCAGAGGTAATCGTTAGCACACGATTGTCATCTGCTGCATTGATAAGACAACTTGCCGACCCCGTATATGTGATACTTGCCGAAAAATCCAGTGAACCACCAACGCTCACACTTGCTGCATCAGCTGTGAGCTGCAAGGTCACCTCTGTGGAAGTGCAGTCTTTAACCCCTGTGGTTTCCGTCGGCGTGGGAACTTCTTCGCGTTCAACACTTGGCGTGCCTTCAATCACCCACTGACCCAGTGCCACTGCACCGCGGCCGAGACTGTATACGCAGAATACGACCAGTGCAATAATCAACGCCACAATAATTCCTGCGACAATACGGCGACGACGATACATACGCCGCTGCTTTTTGCTCAGCGTACGCTTGCGCTTATCCCCGCCCGTCGCAGATGTCTGTGTGGCCATAACACCTCAGTTTAAAATCCAAGCTGACACGAACCGTTATATCAGCATGTTAGTTCGGCAAACGCAAACTGCCATCTGGTGTCATCTCAATCAGGCCATCGTCATCCAGCGAGGCAATACACGCATCCAGCTGTACATGATCAGACCACAGTTCCCGAGTTTGCGTGCGCGACAGCGCATCCCCCGCTGGCAATTTGCGCAAAGCATCCAAAACAATACCTCTCACCTGTCGGTCGGTGCCGTCAAAACGTTGCCGAGGTCGTGTCCGCCGTTCGCCTAAACCAGGGCGCCCCTGTTTAAGAAATACACACATCTGTGATAACGGACACACGTCACATTGCGGCGAGCGCGCTGTGCATATCACTGCTCCCAGTTCCATTACTGACTGATTCCATGTCACTGACGCAGCATCATCTATCGGCAATACGTCGGCAGTTAATACGCGTTCACTTTTGGTTGCTGCTCCTCCGCGTGATTCAGCACCGTGGAAAATGCGTGAGAGAACGCGGCGAATATTCGTATCGATTACTGCAATGCGTTTACCGTAAGCAAAACTGATCACCGCGGATGCTGTGTAATCGCCGATACCTGGTAGCGCTACCAGTTCATCGTATGTGCACGGCAGTTCGTTGCTATAGTCGTTGGCTATTGCGTAAGCGCATTCACGCAAGCGCAATGCTCGACGCGGGTAGCCAAGCCGTCCCCATGCGGTGACTACTTCGGCAGTAGTAGCGTCGGCGAGTGCAGCTGCATCGGGCCATGTGGTCATCCACACAGTCCAGTAGGGTACGACGCGAGTCATTGGTGTTTGTTGGCTCATGACTTCTGAGACCAGAACACCCCATGGGCTGGTTCGTCCAAACCTCCATGGCAGGTCACGTGCGTTGACTTCCCACCATGCAGCTAACTGTGTGTATGCCTGCTGCGCTTGCTGTGTTAGGGCTGTTGTGCCAGTGGTAGTGCTGGTTGTCTCTTTTAGGGTGGGTTCATTACCGCTGCTCACCTTTCTATTGTGCGTGATTTGTTGCCTGCAATATTTGCCGTTCGCTGTCGGCTCGGGTTCGTATCGTTGTCGTTCGTGACGAACGATGCGAAGAATCCTGAATCTCAGGTTGAGCAGATGTATGAGTACGGCTACCGCAAGTCGAATTATGGACCCGATGAGCTGGTTACTGATGCGCATGGCAATCCGATTAGTGTTGTTGATGCGATGTTGCCGGCTGATCAGGCGAGCCGTGCTGAAACCATGACTCCGCATCTGTGCTATTACTCGCCGCGTATTCCTGGTAATACTGGTTCAGCGATCCGCTTGTGCGCGGTAACGGGCACGATTCTTCATTTGGTAGAGCCGCTGGGCTTTAATTTGCACGATACCAAGTTGCGCCGTGCAGGCCTTGATTACCACGATATGGCTCATGTGGTGTTGCATCCAAACTTCGATAATCTTGTCCAGTCAATGCCAGAGTCTCGTATTATTGCCTTCACCGCTCATGCCACCAAGTTGTATACCGAAGTGGAATATCGTCCCACTGATATTCTACTTTTCGGCCCTGAGCCCGGTGATATTCCTGACCCGGTAGATATTATGTACGGTCCGCATGTGGCTGAGCAGGTGCGTCTGCCTATGCGCCCGAGTTTACGTTCACTCAACCTGACTAACTGTGCATCGATCGCTATTTACGAAGCATGGCGTCAGCTTGGTTTTGCTGGCGGACGCTAGGACACAAAACACACGCCACAAGAAAACGTCGGCATAGTGGTTCTCTTCGATAATGATCGATACACTGCAAATACACGATGACAGCGATGTCATTCGTCTTCCTCTTGATCAACATCGGAAAGGACTGCATTGTCATGAAGCACTGGCTGGACGACAGCGTCTTCTATGAGATCTATCCGCAAAGTTTTGCTGATTCCAATGGCGATGGCATTGGCGATATCCCAGGTATTATCAGCAAATTGGATTACATCACGCAGCTGGGGTGTAACGCACTCTGGATTAACCCTTGTTTCCTCTCCCCTTTCGGTGACGCCGGATACGATGTAGCTGACTATTGTCAGGTAGCACCACGTTACGGTACCAACGACGATCTGATTCGCTTGTTTGACGAGGCACATCAGCGCGGTATGCATGTACTGCTGGATTTGGTACCCGGTCACACGTCAATTGACCATGAGTGGTTTAAGGAATCAGCTAAGGCTGAACTGAATGAGTATTCCGGTCGTTACATCTGGAGCGACAATGTGTGGACTGATGTAACAGGCTATGGCAATATCACTGGTTCGCTGCGTGGCATATCTCCTCGCAATGGCAGTGTGGCAGTCAACTTCTTCTCGCACCAACCGGCGCTCAACTATGGTTTTGCTAATCCAACTGAGCCATGGCAGAGTGCTCCAGACTCCCCCGAAGCACTGGCTACTCGTCAGGCAATGAAGGATGTGATGGCTTTCTGGTTGGAACGCGGTTGCGACGGTTTCCGCGTTGATATGGCTGGTTCGCTTGTTAAGAACGATACTGACAGCGCCAAAACAATTGAACTGTGGCAAGATGTGCGCGCTTTTCTTGACGAGAATTATCCGAATGCAGTGATGATTTCAGAATGGGGAGAACCTGATAAGTCACTAATTGGTGGATTCCATATGGACTTCTTACTGCATTTCGGTACCTCGCATTATATGGATTTGCTGCGGTGCGAAAACCCGTTCTTCTCCCGTCACAGTGGCGACGCCTCGCAATTTGTTGCCACCTATCAGCGCAATATGCAGTTAACCAGCGGTCGTGGGTTAATGTGTATTCCTTCCGGCAATCATGATATGGAGCGTCTGCGCAAATTCCTCACCCCTGATGAGATGCGCATGGTGTTTGCTTTCCTTATGTCAATGCCGGGAGCGCCATTTGTATATTATGGCGACGAAATTGGTATGCGACATGTTGACCAGACTTCTATTGAGGGTGGTTACGAACGTACTGGTGCCCGTACGCCCATGCAGTGGAATAACGAGCCGAACTACGGTTTCTCTACTGCTGACGCTGAGAAACTGTATACCCGGCAGGATGATGCTTCAAACGCGCCAACTGTTGCTGAACAGATGGCTGACGACACGTCGTTGTGGCATGAGGTTCATAATTTGATTGCGTTGCGTCGTGCAACACCAGCGTTGTGTGCTTCTGCATCGATTGAGTTCATCTATTGTGAGCCGAATCGTTGCCCGCTGGTTTATTTGCGTTCTGACGGCGAAACGAGTGTTCTTGTGGCGCTGAATCCGTCTGATGAATCTGTGTCTTGCGACTGCAATACCACAGCTGTGGAAACAATCTATCAGCTTGGTGACGGTGCGACACTGGAGAATGGTGTACTCACTGTTCCTGCGGCGAGTGCTGCATTCATTACTGTTCAGTAGCACATTCAGCAGTAGTTAATCTACGAATACAGTAATGGAGTGCAGGATTGGGACTAGCTAGACACGCTCACTTCCTTTCCACACGAACACGTGTCCAGAAAATCGTCCAGACCCCCGCCGTAATGGTGGAGGCCAGTTTGTGGTCTCCACTATTTGTTGATGCTGCCAATATAGTCATACGCTTGGCAGCATGCTTTGCATTTCACTGTCAGGCTATGGTGTATAAGTTGTTAAGTTCTTGCACCACGCTATGGCAGAGTCCGTTTAACCATCAACGTTCTACAAGTCTGCGTATGAACGCTGCTATGACTTTTATATGGCTCTTAGTTTTGGTTCTGTTGACCCATCGTGGACACGAATTTATGCAAGAGACTGGATGTCAACGGATAATTAAAACCACGTAACAAGTGACAATACATGACACACTTTTATCACCTTAACTCCAGTTTCACAGAGTCTATATCCACGCTGGGTTAACAGAGTCTTAGTTTTTGAAACTGTGGACCGGAGCTGGAATACGGCCACCGCGTGTGACGAATGCTTCACAGCTGG
>CAYQJZ010000013.1:28321-38428 GCA_964417995.1 uncultured Bifidobacterium sp. | reverse complement strand
TTTTGTCACGTTTTTGCTAAATCACCTAGTCTCAAGGCTTTTGATTGGGTCAAAGGGGTACAGGATTCCCTGATTGAGGGTTTCATCAGGCGTGACATGTTTCCCCGCACTTGTCAGGTGTTATGCATTCCCAATTCAAACCCGCTGTGAGAGCACTGTCTGGAACAGCTTGTGCGCAGCGCACTAGCTCACTAAAAGCGCAGATACCAATTGTTATTGCGCAGCTTCAGCCTCATCAAGGTCAACAAATCCGCCGATCTGCGCAGTATTGAGAATAGTTTCTTCAGTAAGGTTGCGGCCTTGCTTAACCAGCGATGTAATCATGTGCTCATACAAGTCGACGGTGGCCTGCGAATAAGTACCCAATTCGCCGCGCAGATAGGTTTCAAATGATGTATTTTCGGAGGTATCTTCACTGGTCGTTAATACGCGCATCCCTTCTCCGAGCTTCGGGTAGCGAGTACGAAAATCACGTGCCCACTCAACTTGTGCCCCAATAATGCGCTCTTGTTGTTCTACACGAGCGTTACTCAACGGGGGAATATACGGTTCAATGCGTTCATGGAAATCCATGGGGGCGGTTGATTCCATCATGCGAGCGTATTTCTCGGTGATCAGGTTACGCCCCACTTTGTCTGCCTCGTCAAGATCGTGTGCGTAACTTGCTAACAATTCCTGCGGCCACGTAAGAAACTGGCTAGCGCGCATTTGGTGGAATACCGGCCAATTGCCTTGGCAAAACGCGCGGCCGCCCTCATTCTCCGTATTCTGGAATTGCTCCCATTCGTGATGAACCACGTGCTCAACAAGATCAGGAATAGATGTCTCAGCGTTTTCCATATCACACCTTTCGTTCTTATCTTGTTAGTTGCTCTGGCACTTTCTCCACGTTTACACACTGATGAGGCAGGAATCTCTGCGCTCAATATGAGCCTCAACATACGGTCGTTGCCATTCAAGAAATGTCTCATCGCTTGTGGTGAGTCCTTCGGCTGTGAGTACGGTAACAATTTCGCTGCATATCGACTCAACAATAGTGGTGATGTGTTCGATGGCAGGCCCTGCTCCTTTACTGCCTTCGACAAATCCCGCGCCGCCGAAGCAAGCAGCAGACGAGAGCCGCAGTATTGTTTCCAACTGTTCGCAGACGTCTGTTAACCGCATACCC
The DNA here is from genome assembly GCA_964417995.1 of uncultured Bifidobacterium sp. Classification (GTDB taxonomy): domain Bacteria; phylum Actinomycetota; class Actinomycetes; order Actinomycetales; family Bifidobacteriaceae; genus Bifidobacterium. Next base: position 37,260 of record CAYQJZ010000013.1, on the reverse strand, counting down.
ATACGACGTGACAGTGCTCGCAATGCTGCAAACCGCCATTTGTAATACGGCAAATACCCGACAGTGACAGGCTGATTAACGAGGAATATCAGCGAAGCAGTGGCTTCGACAAACTCATTAATTGAACACCACGCTGCTGCACCATCACCGCGTGTGAGCATGCGTGGCAGGTTGTATTGCCCCGCTTGTGAAATCATGCCAAGCCGCCGTGAGATCAAGGAAAGTCGCACGTCGTCCGGCATTAAAGCGAACCCCTGACGGGTTTTAGAGAATGCACCCAGTGGGTCGGCAAACACCTTGCCATTAGTAGCAGCGGCAAGTGTGGCCTCGTCAAGCATTAGCCATTCATAGGGTTTATCTTCCGAAGGGGCTTGACGGTATCCGGTAATTGACTCAAAGAAATCTCCGATGGAGAATACGCCGACGCGTCTATTATCACCCTGCGCTCGTGGAGTGGATTCACGTGGACCGTAACCCATAAATGTCTGCGGTAGCGCGTCGTAATCAGCTTGCAGTTGCTTACCGATTGCCGTGTAATCCTCGTCGGTCAGCCACAAACAGAATCCGGGGCCGAAGTCGTGGTCGTGTGAGATGTCATCGTCAAATCCGTAGCACTCTGAACCGTGACCGACAAGTCCAGCAGCGATTCGTCCACGATACTCGGGGTAGTGTTCTTCGATTAGTGGTTGACCATACTTGTTCCAATACGCCTGTGCAAGCTGCAATCCTGAAATAGAAGGGGGTACATGACCATTAGAGGGTAATAATGACGTATTTTCGGGGGATTCTGGAGTATGTGAGGCACTGTTTGAAGGCTGTTGTTGTGGGGAAACAGTTGTGTAGGGTATCTCTTTTGCAGATGTTTCCTTGGCAGATTGTTTCTCAGCAGAAATGTGTTTATTGGTTTTGCTATGGGCATGTTCGGCTGCTTGCTCAGCGTGAACGAGATTCGTAGCAGTGATGCGATAGTAATCGTTGTCACGACCGTAGTTATTTTCAATCACTGTCAGTGACTGCCGATAGTAATCAACGGATTCACTGGCGTGACCGGCGGCCAGACACACTTGTGCGTACCCGGCCAGAGCAGACGCATAATGACCAGCATGTTCCTGACCTGCATTGCGGTAAATATTCAGTGACAATGCTGCATGTTGTAACGCATCATCCATTAGTTGATGAATCAGGTTGGTGCGTGGGTTGCCAGCGTTCGAGTTACCAACGTTTGGGTCGCTAGTGTCCGCATATGCATTATCTGCAATGTCTTCCTGTGATGTATTCTTCGGCGCAGTGGCAGACGCATCCCTGCTGGAAACAGACGAATGAACAGACGAGCAGTCAGACGACTGATCGGATGCCAGTGCATTGATACGATCCAGCAGAATAAGAGCAAGATTGGTGTGCGTGGCGGCAATATCGATGTCGCGCGTCGCATCGGTGCTCGCTTCCTCAAGAATTTGCAAGGCGCTACGTAGTTCACGTTCTGCATCGTCAGCATGGCCGGTTTCACTGTAGAGCATCGATAAATTGTTATGCAGTGCAGCCATACGACGGTCAGTGGGTTCTAACGTGGTACGGGCCGAATCAATAGCTTGACGATATAAATCCTGAGCTTGATCGTACTGGCCTGCCGCGCGCATACTTGTTGCGCAGTTAATTAACGTGGTTGTCCACGCTTCAGTACCTTCAAGACGCATACGCAGCGCCAGTTCAAGAGTGCGTTGCACAATCCACTGATTGTCGTCATGGCGAGACTGCGAGCGGTAAAACCCCATTGCTTCATTGAGAACAGTGAGCAGTCCCGCATCATCACCAGCGTTTTCAGCATCGGTCATTGCCTGCAACAGATATGGTTCAGCTTTGGTAGCGCCCTCGTGATTGTCGAAAATAGCGTTAAGCCCTTTAAGAAAGTCGCCGGTATCGAAGGCGGTATCACAAGCTTTATCATCATTGGTAGTAGCGCTGCTGTTGTCTTCACCGTTATTGCAATCACCGTTACTATCACCAGTGGCATCAGCAACATTGATGTCATCAGTGTTTTCACCATTGCTGCGGCCAGCATGTGTATTCTCAATCCACATCTTCATGGTCGCTGACAGGGCATCATCGTCCATTGCTGTTCCTTTCCCGCCGGACTGCAGTTTGTTGACTGCAACTATTTCAGTCTATGGGGTTTGTTTTGCAGAAATGGCGGTATTTCGCCAATTACAGTGTGGACAATCTCACAGTGATTTTGGTTTATACCCCACGAAGCTTTTTGTATGTGGGAGGGTTTGCTCAGACTGCTAAACACCACGCCAGCCAACCACAACCGGGCTATGGGCCAGGATTTTAATGAAAGAGGGCGGAACTCACCAACAACATATGGATTCCGCCCCCAGCTGTCGGGCTGGCGGGATTTGAACCCGCGGCCTCTTCGTCCCGAACGAAGCGCGCTACCAAGCTGCGCTACAGCCCGTTTTGACAACGCAGGCAATATTACAACGAATTGTTCAGCAATCGCAAATGGTGTGTCTTTGGCGTGTATCGGCGTCTCGGTACACTGAAGGGCTATGTGTGAGACGAACGCAACCGTTGAGACTGAAGAAGATACCGCGCCTGTAATGACAACAATCGAACGTGCTGAGATGCTACTTGAACAGGATGATGCTATCCGCGCACGCATCGACGACGGCGCATCATTAGAAGAAGCAATCGACCCGGGCAACAAAGAGTTTGGTCCGCTGGCACACCCTGAACAGGTACAGATGCGCGTAGCCAAACGTGCGATGATGCTGAAAGAAGGCGTTAATCCGTACCCGGTTGAAGTGGGAGTAACTCATACAATCGAGCAGGTCCGCGCTACGTATGACGGTACGCTTGAAGCTGGCCAAGAAACCGACGACGTAGTCGGCGTTGCTGGTCGTGTATTGTTCCTGCGCAATGCAGGCGGTTTGTGCTTTGCACAGTTGTCAGCTGGCGATGGCACCACTATTCAAGGCATGATCTCCAAAAAGCAGATTGGCGCTGATTCCCTTAAGCAATTCAAACGACTTGTCGATATTGGTGATCATTTGTATATCCACGGTCGCGTTATCGCATCGAAAACCGGCGAGTTGTCGGTGTTTGCTGATGAATGGTGTATCGCATCCAAGGCCCTTCAACCGTTGCCAGCTTTGCATAAGGAACTCAACGACGACACACGCACTCGCAAACCGTATGTGGGCATGATTGCCGACCAGCGCATTCGCGACATGGTACGTAACCGTTCCAAGGCTGTCGCCTCACTGCGTAACACTTTCGCTCAGCAAGACTTCCTCGAAGTAGAAACCCCAATGCTGCAAACCGTGCATGGGGGCGCTGCAGCCCGTCCGTTCACCACACACATGAACGCATTCGACATTGACCTTTATCTGCGCATCGCTCCAGAACTTTTCCTCAAGCGGTGCCTGGTCGGTGGTATCGACCGTGTTTTCGAGATCAACCGCGACTTCCGTAACGAAGGTGTTGATGCCACGCACGCCCCCGAATTTACGATGCTGGAGGCCTACCAGGCGTACGGCAATTACGACACTATTGCCGCACTGGTTAAACAGCTTGTTCAACAGTGCGCCATCGACGTATTCGGCTCGACCACAGTAACGTTGCTCGACGGCACAGAATACGACCTCGGCGGCGAATGGACGAGCATCAGCATGTACGATTCTCTCTCCGAAGCACTCGGCGAAGAAATCATCCCCAACGGTGGTCCAGACAATCCAGGAACCAGCGTCGAACACTTGGGCGCAATTGCCGATAAACTCGGCGTAGAACGCGACGACGTGGAAAACCACGGTAAATTGGTGGAACATCTGTGGGAACACTTCTACGAAGACAAACTCTACGAGCCAGTATTTGTTCGCGACTTCCCTGTCGAGACCTCTCCATTAGTCAAATCGCACCGTTCCAAGCCAGGCGTGGTAGAGAAATGGGATTTGTACGTACGCGGTTTCGAGCTGGCCACCGGCTATTCCGAGCTTAACGACCCAGTTGTGCAGCGTGAACGTTTTGTTGCACAAGCAAAGGATGCGCTCGCCGGAGATGCCGAAGCAATGGATATTGACGAGGACTTCCTTGAAGCTCTAGGCGTGGGCATGCCTCCAGCTGGCGGTACCGGCATGGGTATTGACCGACTGCTCATTGCTTTGACCGGTGCAACAATCCGCGAAACAATTACCTTCCCTCTGGTTAAACCGCTGAATCTGCAGTGACTGTACGCTGTTGCCGCTGTGAACAACCGGTCAAGCGGCAACAGTGGCGGAGTGTGACGACGATGAGTCTGAAACTCTGGATAAATGGTGCACGTCCCCGAACGTTACCGGCAAGTGTTGCTCCAGTAGTAGTAGGTGCTGCTGCCGGATGGGAGCGTTTGCAAAGGCTGAGAAGCTGTGTACGTAATGGTTTGGGTATTGATTCTTGTGTGGGCAACACGGCACATATTGACTTGTTGGAGTCACGATTCGCTGTTGTTACGGTTTTATGTACTCTGACCGCTTTATTTCTGCAGATTGCCGTGAATTTTGCCAACGATTATGCCGATGGTATTCGTGGCGTAGACGAAGGACGAAGCAAATTATACAGTGCTGGCGATGACTTGTGTACTGGATCCGGTACCGGTGCTGGTGCTGATACTGCCAACGTAGATACAGTTGATACTGTTCCAGATACAGTTACCGATACTTCTGGAACAGCAGCAGTTCCCTGTACAACACTTTCAGAGCCAGCATCACAACCAGAGGCTAAGGCTTTTGGGGCAGTAAGGCATTCTTCATCACAACATGCTCCCATACGTTTGGTAGCTTCTGGTGTTTCTCCACGACATGTGCTGGTAGCAGCTGGTAGTGCTTCGGCCGTCGCCTGTATTTGTGGCATAGCTGCTATTGCTATCACAGGGCACTGGTGGCTACTTGCAGTTGGTGTCTGTTGTCTGATAGCAGGATGGTTCTACACCGGCGGTCAACACCCTTACGGATACACAGGTTTCGGTGAACTGGCAGTCTTTGTATTTTTCGGGCTGGTCGCTGTTCTCGGTACCGAATATCTCGCAGCCGATGGTGTTGATGTTGGCGGCGTAGTTGGTGCTATCTACTGCGGCGTGCTATCGAGCGTGATGCTAATGGTGAACAATATACGAGACCTTGACTCTGACCGAAAACATGGCAAACGTACATTGGCTGTGCGCATGGGCGGGCCAGTTGCCCGATGGTTTCTCATGTTTGTTTACTGCATTGCTGCATTACCAACCGCATTTTTTGCTATCGGTCAGTTGGTAATGTCGCTGGCCAATTGGGCTGGAATTGCTTGCACATCATCTACAGTGTTCTGCACAACTGACAACTGTCTTATATGCGTACCGATAGCGCCATCACTGGATGACATACTGCTGGGACTATTAGGCGCTGTTTTACTGATCGTGGTTATCACCATGATTCGTGCGTTGATAAGACATGACTACGTAGCAGCTTTACCATTGTCGTCGATTACATTGCTGCTGTATGCGGTGATTTTTATCTGTTTTATGCCCTCTGTTATGGCGGCTGCTGGCTTGGCTGTTTAATCGTGCCTCGTCGTCTATCTCGCTTAGACTGAAGGGCATGTCTTACAAATTAGTACTGCTCCGGCACGGCCAGAGCGCATGGAATAAAACCAATCAGTTCACCGGCTGGGTCGATGTCCCGCTTACTGAGCAGGGTATCGAAGAAGCCAAGCGCGGTGGCCAGCTGTTCAAGGAGAAGAACGTTCTTCCAGACATCGTTTTCACCTCGCTGCTGCGTCGCGCTATCAACACTGCCAACATTGCTCTTGATGAGGCTGATCGTCTGTGGATTCCGGTCAAGCGCAGTTGGCGTCTTAACGAGCGTCATTACGGCGCCTTGCAGGGCAAGAACAAGACTGAAATTCGCGAGGAATACGGCGACGAGAAGTTCATGATCTGGCGTCGTTCCTACGCAACTCCGCCGCCTGAAATCGATCCGAATGATCAGTATTCGCAGAACAACGACCCGCGTTATGCTGGCGAACCAGTTCCAGAAACTGAAGCGCTCGCCAACGTGGTCACTCGCGTTACGCCGTACTGGGAGTCCGATATCGTTCCGGAACTCAAGGCTGGCAAGACTGTTCTGATTGCTGCCCACGGCAACTCGCTGCGTGCCATCGTGAAGATGCTCGACAACCTGTCTGAAGAAGAGATTGCCAAGGTTAACATTCCGACTGCTATCCCGCTGCTTTATGAGCTGGATGAGAACTTCAAGCCGATTAAGCCGCGTGGTGAATACCTCGATCCGGAAGCTGCTGCTGCCGGTGCTGCTGCCGTTGCTGCTCAGGGTCAGAAGTAAGGCTCTGCTTTCGGCGAGATAATCTACGGAGCGTTGTGCTGACTTATGTCACGCAGCGCTCTTGTTGTTTTTATGCGGCACTGTGTGTATTTGCGAATAGTGGCGACGTGTGCCTGCATCATCCGTCCTTGTAAATAAGACTGGTTTTCAATGCCCCAATACATCAATACGCCAATGCGGCTGTGAACAGATAATGGTGTGAACAGAAATCACAAAATACACCGTGCCAAGACATACGCACACCATATACAGAAATCGGCCCTGCCCGTGGAAGGAACAGAGCCGATTATCCGATACCGGCGATACCGGCACTATAGAATATCGCAGTAGATCTGCTGCAGAATGCAACCGGTAGGTTTCTTAAGATGTTGTGTTTAGTAAATGCTGCCTTCTTCGTCGCGAGCTGGCTCTTTAGACGGGTCAAAGCCTGAAACAATGAACACCACGCGGCGAGCAGCTGACACGGCATGATCACCAAAACGCTCCATATAGCGCCCCAGCAGCGTTAAATCAATAAGCTGCTGTTTACTGCCCTGCCAAGTGTCCGACAATGCCAATTCAAAGGTTTTCTGGTGCAGTGCATCGAGTTTGTCATCGTCAATGATGATCTGCTCAGCGATTGCGGTGTCGCGATCTGACAACGTTATAACCATACGATCAGCAGTCATATTCAAGAAATTCTGCATCTGTGTGAACAATTCCTTGGCATCATCAGTCAGCGGCGACTGCGGATAAGTACGCCGAGCAGTTTCTGCGATATGGCGGGCCAGATCACCCATGCGCTCGAACGTGGCAGCCAGGCGTAGAGTAGACACCACCACGCGAAGATCAGTGGCTACTGGATTCTGCTTGGCTAACAGTTTGACACACTGATCAATAACGCTGGATTCAAGGGCGTCAATTTCAATATCGCCATCGATAACGGCCTGTGCCGCCTCCAGATTGCCGTTCAATAGCGCGTCACCAGCGCCATTGATTGCTTTGCGTACATCGTGCACCATGCGATCAAGGTCGTCGGCGACAGCCTTGAGCTCCTCGTCGAAAATAACGCGCATTGTAAAGCCTTTCGTGATAGTGCTGTTCAACCTGAATCTAGTGTAATATTCTCCGCAGCGTTTTTCAGGCGGCACAGGAAACAGCCACCGCCCGTTGGCTAAAAGTTCATTAACTCGTTCACCTGCCATTTACTTTCCGCTTCCCGTTGCTTGCTGAGGAATGTGTAAGAATGTCCATATGTCTGATGTCTCCGGTTCCAGCGCTCTTGTTTTTGTGGCTTTCGGCTTTGTGGGGGTGGCGCTGCTGGCCGTAGTGGTGCTTGTTGTCATGGATGGGGTTATTCCAGCTATCTCCAGCATGTTGGGGGGTGTCTCTGTTCTGACTGTGTTGAGTGATGGTCTGAGCCAGTTACTGCCGCATCGTCGACACGACGATGACGAAAGCGACGACCTTGACGACACTACAGCGGCACTGTTATCAGTGTTGCCTGGTGCTTCAGTTGTTGTTGATGACAACGACGAGGTGGTGCGAGCCAGCCCAACGGCTTACACGCTGGGCGTTGTTGTTGACGACAATATCGCTGATGATCGTATTTTGGAGAGCATCCACACAATTCGTGAACATGGTGGACGTACTCAGTTTTCCGTTCAGACCACTACGCCGTGGCAGTACACACATGTTTTTGATGATCCTGACGCAGCTGGGCATGACACTCAGGTAACACGTCCAAACTGGTTAGACGTTACGGTTGGACGTATTGGCGGAAATCTGGTAATTGTGCTGCTGGATGACAAAAGCGAATCTATTCGGTTTGCACAAGTTCGCGATTCATTTATTACTAATGTGTCTCAGCAACTGTTGAAACCAACTGAAGCGTTAAGCCAGTTGGCAGATTCACTGGAACGGGGCGAACCTGACCATGACCAGGTTGCTAATGATGCACGGCAGGTGAGGTCAGCTTGTGGACATCTTAACCATATGGTGTCTGATCTGTTGCTGCTGATTAAAGCGCAGGAACCCGTGACACCATCGGCTGCGAATCTTATTGCAGTAATGACTCCAGTACGTCAAGCTGTAGAAAAGACGCGTAACGACGCTGATAAGCAGGGCGTACGTGTAGATATTGCAGGCGATGACACTGTATACGTGCATGGTGACGATGATCAGATACGTACGGCTGTTACCAAACTGATAGAGAACGCGATTGCCTATTCACCACGCGGATCGTCTGTAACAGTAACTGTGGGTATGTCGTCAGACGGTGAGTTGGCGGTTATTCGTGTTATTGATCGCGGTGCTGGTATTCCTCGCGATGAACAGTCACGTGTTTTTGAACGTTTCTATCGAGGAACGAATCAAACTGAACGCACACAAGACGGTATTGGACTGGGCTTAGCAATTGTTAAACATGTGGCATTAACGCACCACGGCTCGGTGTCATTATGGAGCAAGCTGCGGCAGGGGAGTACGTTTGCCTTGTCACTGCCAGTGGCAAAAGATATGCAGCATAGCGTTAATAACAGCAGCACGGCATTACTAACAACTGCTGATAACTGAACAAAAAGAGTGGGTCGGCTGCCTTTCTAAGCAAGC
>CAYQJZ010000013.1:22816-28221 GCA_964417995.1 uncultured Bifidobacterium sp. | reverse complement strand
AACAACTGCTGATAACTGAACAAAAAGAGTGGGTCGGCTGCCTTTCTAAGCAAGCGCAATAAACAAACTAAGGCTCTGTTGACCCAGCGTGGATATGGACTCTGCGAAATTGGAATAAAGACGATAAAAGTGTGTCATGTATTGTCACTTGTTACGCGGTTTAATTATCCGTTGGCATCCAGTCTCTTGCATAAAATCTGTATCCACGATGGGTCAATAGAGCCTAGAAATAAACAGTGTTGGGCGCGGGCTGCTCGTTGATTACTCACCCAAGCGGCGGTAATCCCAACGGTCGAAATGTTCCCAAATCAACATCAAAATACCGATAATAATGCCGATAACGCACACAACAGTGGCCTCGACCGGAACAATACCCAGCAATTGCAACACTACGCATACAACAGTGGCTGCCACCCACAAAATAAGTCCGATAATAAATGTTTTGCGCAGGTCAACACGCACAGGCTTTGGCGAGGGTTTACGGACATTCGGATCAATAATCGGGGCGAACTTCATAGAAACTACTGTATCCCTTGATGTATTTACGTGACCTTTACTGTAGATGTTCAACAACGTAGTCAATACACGAGGTTAGTGCAACAACGTCAGACGGTTCAACAGAAGGGAAAACGCCAATACGTAGCTGATTACGTCCCAGCTTGCGGTATCCGGAGGTATCAACGATACCGTTTTCTCGAAGAATCGTGCAGATCTGAGAAGCGTTCAACGAATCGTCCAGATCGATGGTGACAACAGCGTGAGATTGCAAATTCGGATCAGAAACGAACGGATGAGCATAGTCAGATTGTTCTACCCACCGGTACAGTAGCGAAGCAGATTTGTCACAGCGCGCAGCAGCCCACGCTAGTCCACCGTTGCTGTTCAGCCAGCGAATCTGCTCGTCAAGCATAATCAACGTGGCAATGGCTGGTGTATTAACTGTCTGGCTCTTTCGTGAATTAGTAATTGCTGCTGTTAACGACAAGAACGGTGGTATCCAGCGTCGTGCGCCTTCTAAAGAGGCACTGTTTTCAACATCGCGTGCACGTTCTATGGCGTCGGGGGAGAGAATAGCAATCCACAATCCACCATCTGAACCAAATGCTTTTTGTGGAGAGAAATAATAGGCATCGGTTTGTGCGATATCAACGCGTAAGGCGCCGGCTGCACTAGTGCCGTCCACAATGGTTAACGCACCCTGCTCACGTGTGCCAGCAATGCGCTGCACTGGTGCGGCAACGCCGGTTGACGTTTCGTTATGTGCCCAACAATAAGCGTCTACATCTTCAGTGAATTCCGGTAGTTGGCAAGAACCGGAAGGAGCGTCAAAAATTGCCGGTTCCTCAAGAAAAGGTGCTGATGAGGCAGATGCTGCTGCTTTGGCACTAAACGAGCCATATACCCCGTAAGCAGCTTTGCGTGTAATGAGCGAAGCACAAGCAATGTCCCAAAATGCCGTAGCGCCGCCGTTGCCAAGAACTACCTCGTAGTCGTCAGGAATACGGAAAAAATCTGCCAACCCCTCGCGAATCGATGATACAAGCTGTTTAACAGGGGCTTGACGATGCGACGTGCCCAGAATTGTGGCGGCACCAGCCTCAAGGGCATTCACCTGATCGATACGAATCTTGGTCGGGCCAGAGCCAAAACGGCCGTCCTGCGGAAGCATCGAATCTGGAATCGTTACAGTATGGGACATATGTCCAGACTAACCACAGCATGTTTGAAAACGTGCGTATTGCTCAGGTGGCGGAATGCCACACATGTGCGGTACACAGATGTGGAGTCACTAGACAGTCAGAAGGTTGGTCTGAACGCCACACATGTGCGGTAAGCAGACAAAATGCTGCACAAACGGGCATAAAAGCTGTGCGCCTCTTTCATATAAAACGTGCCCAAGAACGGTAAAAATCGTGATGGACGTCAACAATCCGCGATTTTTCCACGAGACCCCGCGATATCGAGTGCACAGAATACCGGTTTACAGGTGTTACACAGTGGACTTTTGTTAAGGGTGTGTTATACAGTGGCAAACCAGTGGTGAGGTACAAAGCGATGCCAACCCGCAGCCCAGCAAGGAGTGTTTGACCTATGAAGCATGCGGCCCACAAGGCAGCCAATGATTCACGTCAGAGCATTCGTGTATCTCGTACACTGTTCACACCAATTGGCGGTTCACACAGTGTCAAGATGGTGCGCAAAGCACAGAAAATGGATTCTAACGGCGCTATTATTGGCTTAGAAAAAGCCGTAGCTGACAAGCTCAACGAGGTTGCTCCACAGACGCGTCGAGCAATGCGTGAAGCTGCTCGTGCCGCAGATCGTCGCTCTCGTATTATTTTCTCCACATCGCTGGTTGCTCTGGTTGGTACTGCCGCCACGGCTGTTGCAATGAATAACGCCGAAAAACTTACCGGAACTTCGCTGGCTACCACCACATCGACAACTTCTGAGCTGACACGCGTTACATCATCAACAGTGTCTCGCTCCGAAGAACGTGCAGCGCTAAGCAGTACTACAAGTTCCGATACTGAACAGACCACAGCTGATGGTCAGTGGTCAGTTGGTGACTCCAATGCTGTAGAGGATGCCAGTGACCTGTCGCATATCACAGCAAGCAATCCCGTAGTCGCTTCTCTTCTGGAAGAGGATTACGACGATCTTCCTGACGACTTTGATCCTGATCATGCCACTGGCGACAGTGGTTGTGCTTACGATTTCAGTGAATGCACATGGTGGGCATACACGCGACGTCAAGAGTTAGGTTTGCCGGTTGGGTCATATTTTGGCAATGGTTGCATGTGGGCGAATTCAGCTCGTGCACTTGGCTACTGGGTTGATAATACGCCTCGTCATGTTGGTGACATCATCGTTTTTGCTGCTGGGCAAGAGGGTGCGAGCTCTACCTATGGGCATGTGGCCATTGTTGAGAAAATCAATGACGACGGTTCTATCGAAACCTCGGAGTGCGGTTCGTCGATGAACGGCGTGACGTATTCTCGCACTATCACAAATGTCAGCGATTTCGAGTACATTCATTACTAGTGCAGAGATGTTCCGACTGGAGTCGTGATTCTCAGGTAAACCCAAGGTTGTAAGGCTATAGTGAGAGTTTGATGAGTGTGAAGAAATCTTTGTCCGTGTTTGCTGCTGTGGTAGCTGTTGGTGCGATGTGCGCCATCACAGTACCGTTTGCTATTGCTGACGATGTGGAGACGGTTACCTCCTCTCGATCTTTCCCTAAGGTCACTACAGTAAAACAGGATTTGCTGGCTGAATCTACGTCTACTGCAGTCGATGACGATGCTGATTGGGGTGGTATTGAGACTCTTGATGTTCCCGAGAGTGATACAGCCACTGAGTCTGATACTGAAGAAGAGACCACTACTGAGACGGAAGCTACCGAAACCACAGAAGATTCTGCTGCGGCAAGCCGTTCAGAAACACGTGAATCACTGAGTACCGATTCTTCTTCGAGTAGCTCATCAACATCCGGCGATGACGATTCATCAGACGAGGACTCTGATTCGTCTACCGGTTCCGCCGTTGCTACATTTGCATCACAGTTTGTTAATTATCCATATGTATATGGCGGCAGTAGCACTTCAGGCTGGGATTGCTCGGGCTTCGTTATGTATGTATATGCACAATTCGGTGTGTCACTGCCGCATTCCTCGGGTTCTATGATGAGTGTCGGGACTGCAGTGTCCAGCCTTTCTGAAGCTCAGCCTGGCGATATTATCGCCAACAGCACACATGCTGCGATTTACCTGGGCAATGGTCTGGTGATCAGTGCGTTGAACGCAAGCAAGGGCACGCAGATTACGTCAATCTCCGGCGCGTTTTCCAGCAGCTACGTGATCCGCCGCATTTTCTCATAAAAGTAGTTCAAGACGTCTTCAGGGGTACGCCATCAAGGGGGTGCCCCTTATTTTTTCCGAACGAATTCCGGGATTGCATACCTTCTCCGGGTAATGTAGAGGAAGACGGCGCAAAGTTGCGTCGTCGGTACGCGAAGGAGGTCGTCATGATCAACGATAAAGCGATTCTCGTCGGTGTGGATGGCTCTCATGCCAGCTACAAAGCTACATGGTGGGCTGCAAATTATGCCAAGCATGCCGGATTGACTCTGCAGATTGTATGTGCGTACTCTTTGCCGAGCTATGCGGCTGTCTCATTTGATGCTACGTATACAGCAATGGGAGATGACAATGCTGCACACAGCGATGCGCAGGAGATTCTTTCCAAAGCTAAGGCTGTCGCTGATGAACAGGGTGTTGAAGCGCAGACCTTGATTGTGACGGGCGACCCTTCATCGGTATTCGTTGAATTATCTCGCAACTACAACCTTATTGTGATCGGTAATCGCGGTAAAGGTGGTCTTGCTGAGCGCCTTCTGGGCACGACCAGCTCCAGCCTTCCGGCTTATGCGTATTGCCCAATTGTTGTGGTGCCATACACTGACGACGATGGTACGCCTTTGCACCTGAACAACACCATTACTAAGGTTGCTGTCGGCTCAGACGAGTCGAAGTGGGGTGTTAAAGCGCTGAGCATTGCCGCTGATTTTGCTGCCCAGTGGGGTGCTGAGCTTGACGTTATTTCGGCTGTACCCAAGATGCAGGATTTTGAAACAGACAAGGCAATGATGGACTCCTTTATGGAAGATCTGGATGTACGCCTGGCTCCGATTCTGGAGAACCATCCTGACTTACAGGTAAAGAAGTCGATTGTTCCAGGTTCTGCGGTGAATGCGCTGACCAAAGCCAGCACTGATCATGACGTTGTTGTGGTTGGTTCCCGCGGTCGTGGAGGCTTCACTGGTCTGTTATTCGGTTCTATTAGTCAAGGACTGTTGCAACATTCATCAAGCCCGGTGTATGTGGTACCTCGCAAGTACGTCGAGGCTGCAGAGTTCCGCCTTGATAGTGCACCGACGTCGCCTGCTGATATTCCAACCAAGCCGCTTGACGATATTAGCGGTGTTCAGACAGTTTCGGTGCCAACAGCAGGCATTGAGCAGGCTCGCAGTATCGAATCCGAGATTGATCCGCAGCACGAGGATTAAATCAGATAAAGAACTGGTTGCACAAAGATTAATGTGAACAGTTGAACAAGCGACGTGATTCACGTACTCATAGTTGAGTTGCAATGCTGGGGCTGGCTGCTCTCTACAGTGAATACGTGAACAACTGCACTCAACAACGCAAGTTTGCTTGAGTCCTCAACATCCACAGCTTGTGGCATACAACGCTCAATAGTGTCGCTAACGAAATTCGTTAGCGACACTAAAGTATGTGTGGAACAGAAGGTGCAATTTCTACGCCTGTGGTAACCCGTTCCTTTAGTGACGAACTGTCACATTCAGTCTCACTGGTGTTGCTTGCTGGTATGTACGCCCCACT
>CAYQJZ010000013.1:15008-22716 GCA_964417995.1 uncultured Bifidobacterium sp. | reverse complement strand
ACGAACTGTCACATTCAGTCTCACTGGTGTTGCTTGCTGGTATGTACGCCCCACTGTGCAACCCTTGTCAATATGACGGGTGATACGCTCTTTGAGCTTGTCAGCATCCTCGTCACTCAGTTCAGCGTCAGTAGCATCAACGACAAGCTGTTCATTAAAGCTCAAGTAGGCGTTGTCTTCGGAATCGTAGGTGCCGTCAACAACAACAGATGCCCCACGACCCTCACCTAGCGTGTGTTCAATGGCAAACTCGCTGGTCATTGCTGCGCACCCCGCTAACGCAACCTTCATCAGATCACCGGGGGAGAACAGGCCCTTACCGTGGCCAAACTTGATATGTGCGCCATCATCGCTGAAGGCATCCCATGAGCCATCTTTGTTGCGCTCAACCCATAGTCTTTTATCGCCCATGTGAACCTCCTTGGTATCCGAGGGCAAATATGTGTTATGCCGCATAGACACCGGGCGGACCGGTGTCGGCTGTTACCCAATGTATCCCACGTCTGTTCACTTACACCGAAATACTCCATGCCGTGAGAATGTGTGAGCTGGAATGTCATTAGTTATTTTGAGCAGAATATGGCTGGTAAAAGGGAGAGCGCTTCCGTTTGTCGGTATTGTTACCGACTATCAAGGGAATGCGTGTCACGTGAGAGGGGATCTCTCGTTCGCCGGCATCGTTAGACTGAGAACATGGCCCTGACAACAGAACAACTTGCAGATATTCGCACCCGTATTCCCGCACGCCCTGAAACCGATGTACCTATGCCTTACGAGGATCTGGTTCGTCGGATTCTTACAGAAGGCACTCTCAAATCCGACCGCACTGGCACTGGCACTGTCTCGTTATTTGGTCAGCAGATGCGCTTCTCGTTGTCTGAGTATTTTCCGCTGTTAACTACTAAAACAGTGTTCTTTAAAGGTGTTGCTTACGAGTTGCTGTGGTTCCTCAAAGGTTCGAGCAATGTGCGATGGTTGCAAGAAAACAACGTACATATTTGGGACGAATGGGCAGATGAGAATGGTGACCTCGGCCCGGTATACGGCGTGCAATGGCGCAGCTGGCCGGCTCCGACTTCAGAGAATCCCAATCGCACTATTGACCAAATTTCTAACGTTCTTGAGCTGATTCGCACAAATCCTGATTCACGGCGCATGATTGTTACGGCATGGAATCCAGCCGAAGTAGAGAACATGGCACTACCGCCGTGCCACACCCTGTTCCAGTTCTATGTGGCTGACGGTAAGTTGTCATGCCAGTTGTACCAGCGCAGCTGCGATATGTTCCTCGGGGTGCCTTTCAATATTGCTTCGTATTCACTGCTCACGATGATGATGGCTCAGCAGGCGGGACTTGAACCGGGTGAATTTGTGTGGACGGGTGGCGATTGCCATGTATACGACAATCACATCGACCAGGTGCTTGAACAGTTGAGCCGCACGCCATACCCATATCCGCAGATTAAGATCCGTAAGGCAGAATCACTGTTCGATTACGCTTACGAGGATTTTGAGATTGTGAATTATCAACATCATCCCACTATTAAGGCACCGGTTGCTGTTTGAAAGACAAACGACTATGCGTTCTGTGTAGTTGTGGTAGTTGTGGGTGAATGTGCAGGCTGCGTACGTTTGCGATCGTAAAACGGCCGTTAAAAGGCAGTTGTGTGTAGGGCAGCATCGCGTGTGAGTCGTTGCCGCCCTATACACTGATTGCCAGTTCCGTAACCCAAGGAGTGAGTGAAATGGAGCATGACAGTAGCCGTAGCGGCTATCACGAACCCGAGCCCGGGGATGCCGGGCTTGAAGAAAAAGAGGATTGGGGAGACGACTTCCCTAAGACTTTTTCGGTGAATCTGATCTGGGCGGAAGCACAAGACAAAAACGGTCGTGTCGGTGCCATCGGAGTGGATGGCGGTATGCCGTGGCATTTGCCTGAAGATCTCAAACATTTCACAGAGCTGACGATTTCTCACCCGGTTATTATGGGCCGACGCACATGGGAGTCGTTAAGTGCCAAATATCGTCCATTGCCCAACCGGGACAATATCGTTATTTCTCACAACCCGCAGTATGCTGCTCCCGGCGCTACTGTTGTTGCTGATTTGGATTCGGCACTTGACTTGGCACGCCAGGAGGCTATTCCTGACGATGGCATGGATCGTAGTGAGATTTGGGTTATTGGCGGCGCACAGTTGTTTGAAGAAGCATTACCGCTAGCAGACAAAGCTTATGTGACGCAGATTCATGCCACAGTTAATGCTGACACCTTTGCGCCCGATATGCAGTCGCTTGTGGAGTCTCAACTGTGGCGTACGCTCGATGAATCATCGTGGCAACGGCCGTCTCAAGCCGACTCTGGTATTACGGAGTTCCGATACGTCACTTTTGGTAAAACACGCTGACGGCGGCTTACAGCGCTGTTGCACAATATATGAATCGATGAGGTTGCATACATGACCACTAACCGTCTTTACACTGTGATGACCGTCTGCACAGGCAATATTTGCCGTTCTCCCATGGCGGAGATTGTTTTGCGCGCTGAATTTGAACAACGCGGACTTGGTGACCGTGTGTGCGTGATGTCTAGCGGTGTGAGTGACGAGGAATACGGTAATCCGATTGATCGTCGTGCTGTACGAGTACTTCGCGCACGCGGGTATCAGATTCCTGCACATCATTTTGCTCATCGTATTGAAAATGATGAGATTGAGCAGACTGATTTATTCTTACCGATGACAGCTTCGCATATGCGTGCTCTTAAGCGTCAGCTTCCTGCTGACAAGCAATCTGGCGTGCGCATGTACCGCAGTTTTGATCCGAATTTGCAAACGCCTGCAGATGGGCACGAGGACATTATTGATCTCGTCGATCCGTGGTACGGCGGCTCTCACGAATTTGAAGTGGCTATCGATCAAATTGAACAAACCGCCCCATATATTGTTGACTGGGTGGAGCAGCGCCTGGCCTGACAGAGTGTGATATCTGCACTGTTTGGTGTTACACCATGATCTCGTGCGGCCCACGGCAGAATCACGCGCCATTTTGCTGCGAGACTTACTATAATGTCGTGAGAGATCACGGGTGGAGAGTGGATCGATAAGGACACGGGTGACGCGCTGTCAGAGCCGATCGCAGAACATAGATGGTATGTGCGTCTATGTGGATGCTGTCAGTCTCCGACGTCACTACAGTTAGCACCGAAAAGGATGTGTTATGGCCAATTACACCCAGTATCCGACTAACCCGCCCAACGGCAATGGTCAGTCAGATAATGATGAGACCCAGTCTTATACGCAGAATGCCTCAAACAATCAGCAAGGTCAGTACGGATATGGCCAGGGCTATCAGTACAACCAATACAACGGTCAATATGATCAGGAGCCGTACAATTCCCACAATCCCTACAATCAGCAAGGTCAATACAATCAGTACAACCAGTACGGCCCATATCCCAATCAACCGTACAATCGCTATCAATATGGTATGAATGGCAGGCAGAAGTGGAATGGCTTGTCCGTTGCCGGGTTCATCTGTTCATTCTTTTTCTCTATTGTTGGTTTGGTTTTAAGTATCATCGGTTTTCGTCAGACTAAGCGCACTGGTGAACGTGGGCATGGTTTAGCCATTGCCGGCATTGTGATCAGTATTGCAGGTCTTCTATTGAATTTAGCGTTGTCTTATACGTCATTCGGTTACGGTTTATACGGCAACTATTACGATGATTACGGCGAGTATGGCAGCTATGATTACAGCTACTATGACGACGGCTTAACTGCATAATCCCTTAATTACTCACTACCACTATCTGGTTAGACCACAGAAGCGGTTTGGACTCAGAGTACGTAAATAAAACAAGGCCCGGAATCTTATTGCTCATGTGAAAGCAATCAGGATTCCAGGCCTTAATTTGTAGCACTTGGTTGATTACACGGACAGTGCGTTTATTGATTCGGTGCTACGGAAATGCTGCGGGATGCGCACATATTATGCGCGACGCATACCGCCACCACCCATATGAGGATCGTTCGGGCCAGGGCCGCCGCCATGACCATGCATTCTGCGCCCAGCAGCATTAACCGGAGGCATGCCGGGCTGCGCTTGAGGGCCACCCATACCTAAATTGCCGCCATATGGCATTCCACGCATTCCTGCATTCATGGTATTCATCGGTGGCATTGATTCCTGTGGAGGCGGTGCCATCATACGTCCGCCCATCATGCGTCCGCCCATCATGTAGTTTCGATTATTCATACGGCGCGATCTGCGACTCAAAAACAATAAATCCAGCAATCCCATAATTATTCCTTCCGATTCGAATATGCCCCGGAAGAAGGGGCGTTGCGCTCAGAATACCGCGGCAATCTCGAATCTATCTGACAATTCGCCACAAGACGATCCATGCTTCACACCTTCCACACCCTGCGCCGACGTGTAACGTTTTGGATGTGAAGTGCTTGCTCTCTTCAGAGCAGTATGTGAGACGACATATCTGTGCATCTACGAGAACAATTAAATGCGTGCATGTCTTGTTTTTACCGAGGAGTACTTCGTGTGTGCGGACGATTGTGCTGCCGTTGTTGAACGATGACCTCGCCCGTGATGAGTACCAGTATCTCGTGCGCGCGGACGATTACCATCCAGCGTTGAGTTTGGTTGGCGGACAAGAACGCATTTCACATGTGCGGAATAGTTGGGGTAGTTGAGAAGACATAACCTTCCACAAGTTTGTTCGTGCGGATAATATCGCAGAACGCCACCTTCGTTACTAACCGTGATAATGGTGTATTTCGCGAAGAATGCTTGATTTATATCACTGCGCTACGCTGGTTGCATGACATCCACGATCATCGAACACCACCCTGAACGAACGGACTTACCCCTCGTCGTCATCCCCGTGAGTATTCCCTCGATGACAGAACTTCTTATCCCTCGTCTTGACGCCTTTGACGGTTTAGCCCGTGTTCGTCTGCACTCTGATTGGACAGATAATGAGGACGTACTTGCTGAACGTATGGCAGATGCCATGGTGGTAATGTCTACTGGATTCCGTGCCCCCGCATCATTATTGGACCGCATTGCATCAAGCGTGCAATGTATGACATTTTGTGGCACTGGCGTGGTGAGCTTTATTGACCTTGACCATGCACATCACCTCGGCATGACCATATGCAACGCTGTTCATTACGGCGACAATGCGGTTGCTGAACATACTATTGCCCTAATGTTTGAACTGACGCATCGCGTTGGTGAATTAAATGCGCGTACCCATGCCGGTGGGTGGCCGTCTGCTGATATCACTGAACTTGCCGGACGTCGACTGGGAATTATTGGCTTCGGTGGTATCGGATGCCGCGTTGCGCAACTGGCGCGAGGGCTCGGCATGAAGGTGACGGTATGGTCACGCCATCCAGACGAGCAGACACTCGCCAGCATAGGAGCAACACGTGCAGCAACAATGAACGACGTATTCGCTGAGTGTGACATCGTTAGTCTGCATGTGGCTCTTAACGATGCCACACGTGGCATGATCGGTGCACAACAGCTTAACCTTCTGCGTTCAGGAGCAATGCTGATTAACACAGCTCGTGCTGAACTCATTGAACCTAGTGCAATGTTTAACCGCCTGCGCCTTGGCGACATTACTGCAGCTGTTGACGTTACTGCCCCCGAACCGCTACCTGATAGCGACCCTTTACGAGACCTTCCTAATCTCGTCATCACCCCTCATGTGGCATGGTGATCTGATCGTGCACTAAAAGCTCTTGTGGAGCAGAATATTCGTTCGGCTACAGCGTTTTTACAAGGTGAATCATTCAACGTGGTGTGACAGGTGTGCGGGTATGTATGTATCGTGTTAAGGCCATTGCTGTGCATTGCGCGATGTAACACAACGCCTTAGTACACACAGACACGCACGCGACCTTAACCTACAATGTCGGCGAAAAATATGGCCAATGTGATGAGTTGATGAGAGTTGTAAAATCGCTAAAACAGGGCTATAGACCCTCTTGGCCTATAGCCCCTAAAACAGGGAATGCTGACAATGCGCGAGTGGTTCTATAGGCCAAAATCCGCGACCCGCAGCAGCACGACAGGCCAACACAATGGGGCGGCATGATGAAAGGGCGCGATGGGGCGGCACAATGAGGGGCGAGGGAATTATTTAGGCAGAGCCACACCACTCAAAACAATTCTCTTGTCCTACTGTGCTGGTTTGTTTTGCTGTTCCGTACTATTGTGCTCTTGCACACAGGGCATTTAACCGTATTCATAGCCCGTTATTTGACCATGGGGAACTTTGAGAGGGTTTCAGGCTATCTCTGATCTAGGAAAACTATTAAAACCATCAACACCTTTGGGCTATAGCCCTAAATAGGACTGTGACAGTGGCTTACTGCTATGCAAAAATAAGAGATGAATGGGCGCATTTTATGCTTTGAGAAACGGAGACGGAGATACGCCTTTGTCCGTCCGTCTCCACCATTTTATTGTATAGGCATGGTGCTGTAGAAAATAGTACGAATTCATGTTCTGGGCACAGGGAGATATTGGCTGGTAATAGGGATTGTGGGAATGGAGGATTGCTGCTGATGCCTGAGATGTTCACACTGCTTAACGAGCCATCTGCGCCTGCACATGAATCGATGGTGGAGAAGAAGTCTGAATTCATTGGTGATGCTTGCCATATTTCATCGCTCGAAGAAGCACTCGATGTTGTGAACACCATTCGTGAGTCGCACCCCAAAGCTCGCCACGTGGCGTATGCGGCGATTTGTGGGGGTGCTGATGGGCGGCTGTCAGAACGCATGAGCGACGATGGAGAACCCTCCGGAACAGCTGGAAAACCGATTCTTGATGTGTTGCGTGCAAATGCTTTAACTGACTGTGTAGTGACAGTAACGAGGTATTTTGGGGGGATTCTCCTGGGCTCGGGTGGTTTGATACGCGCATATTCATCAGCTGCCTCGTTAGCGGTAAAAGCAGCCACAAAAGCTCGTATCGTGCCGTGTTGTCAGTATCGTATTCCGCTTGATTATGCCCAGTTGGGGCAATTCCAGCATGTGCTCTCTGCTGTGGGCGGTATGCAAACAGGGCAGGAATTTACTGATCGTGTGACGTTGGAGGTTAGTGTGCCAGCAGACCGCACTGGAGTATTTGAATCACGTTTAACGGACGTGTTCCATGCCACTGTGCACGCTGAGACATTAGACATGGTGAATCGTGCTGTGCCTTTGAACGATGAATAGTTCAACAGAACAAGCCAGCAGAACAGATTCATAGAACAAATCCATAGAACAAGCAATGGGCTGGTTGAATAATTCGCCATGCAGTGGTCAGTAATCTCGCTAATCTGATAACTATGACCAACGAGCAGACCGATTCCCGCCACTTTGAGACGTTAACTGTTGTCTACGAGAGACTACGGCATTCAACCAACCCGCAGGAGCTGAGCGAATATGCTCGCCGTCCGCTTCCCGATCCATCTCAACAGGCTGAGTATTCACGAGCAACGGCTCTGTTAGAGGCTGTGGCGGGTAATCCGAATACTCCGTTGGAAGATCGCATTTACCTGGCTCAAACCATGCCGTTCCCTAATATTCTTGTCAAACTATCGCAAGATTCATCAGCTGAAGTACGCAAAGCTGTTGCTGCGAATGAGGATGATAAGAATTGGTTGGTCGGTCGACTCACCAAGGACGAAGAT
>CAYQJZ010000013.1:0-14908 GCA_964417995.1 uncultured Bifidobacterium sp. | reverse complement strand
CCCCCGAAGTGG
Organism: uncultured Bifidobacterium sp.; assembly: GCA_964417995.1. GTDB lineage: Bacteria > Actinomycetota > Actinomycetes > Actinomycetales > Bifidobacteriaceae > Bifidobacterium. Next base: position 14,896 of record CAYQJZ010000013.1, on the reverse strand, counting down.
CACGGGCAGCAGCGAAAAGCCTTGAAAAACAATAGGTTATGCGGTTTATTACTATGCTGAAAACGTTAGCAATTACGGCATGTCGGGCGTGTGCTGAGAATTTTCAGGTTTTACACTGGTTCCATGACTGACCATACCGAAAATGAAGAACGCTTAGCTCGACCTCTCATCCGGCTGGCAAAATTGATGGGCATTGGCACATGCTATGTCGGGCAAAGCAACGACTACCATGAGATCGATGATGATGTTCTGGTAGCCGTTCTGGACTCTCTCGGCGTTGATGCGTCATCCGACGAGGCTATTGAATCGTCAACAATATCTATTCTTAATCAACGCCGCGGTCGTTTGATTGCTCCTACGGTTCTGCATATTGCCGGTCGTGAAGATCGTATTAGTGTCAATACTCCAATTCTTAAAGTACCGACGGCGTCTATCACGCTAGAGAATGGAGAACCATACGAAGGTGTTGTTGCTGCCGACGGCGATGGTAGTTTGCAGGCTCATTTTGTTGACGGTGTGTTTATTGCTCCGGCGTCGTTGGTTATTCCTGCTGACTTGCCAGTCGGCTATCACACATTGCACGTAACAGTGGGCGATCGCACTGAGGATGCCACGCTGATCAGTGCTCCTGAACGGGTTGAACTGCCAGAACCGATGCGCAACGGCCAGTTATGGGGGTGGATGGCACAGTTGTATTCGATTCGCTCTGCTGATTCGTGGGGCGTAGGAGACTTTGAAGATCTTAAGAATCTGCTGGTTGGAGCCAAAGAACGCACTGGCGCTGATTTTGTGATGATCAACCCCATGCATGCCGGTGAGCCAGTTTCTCCGCTGACTCCATCACCGTACTTGCCGGTGTCTCGCCGCTTCGTCAATTTTACGTATATTCGCCCGGAATCTATCGAGGAATATCAAACAGCAGATATTACTGTGCGCGTTCAAATCAACGATTTACACGAGCAGGTGCGTGAACTCAACTACGATTCGCAGATTATCGACCGTGATTCGATGTGGCGAGTCAAAATGCATGCGCTGTGGTTGCTGTTCAATGTTCGCCGTAGCCAGGAACGTCAGGAACAGTTTGACCAATTCAAGCGGTCGAACGGTGACGATTTGGAATCGTACGCTACATGGTGCCTGTGCTACGACAAATGGGGTGCCCCCAGCGACGACAATTCCAATTGGATTCATACGCTAAATCGCAATTCGCAGCAAGTTGCTGATTTACGTCATCAATACCCCGATACGCTTGATTTTTACCGTTGGCTGGAGTGGGTCGCTACCGAACAGTTCCAGGACGCTCAGCAAGCTGCCAAAGATTCTGGTATGCAGATCGGTGTTATGGCAGATATGGCTGTTGGTGTGCATCCATACGGTTCTGAAACATGGTGGAACCCTGAACGCTTCGCTAAGGGTGCCACAGTGGGCGCACCGCCAGACTACTTCAATCAGCAAGGGCAGAATTGGAGTCAGCCTCCGCTAAATCCCGTCGATCTGGAGAACACCGGTTACCGTACTTACCGCGATATGGTACGCGGCATGTTTGCACGAGCAGGAGCGGTGCGCATTGATCATATTCTTGGTCTGTTCCGCTTGTGGTGGATTCCTGAAGGCAGATCTGCTACTGATGGTGCGTACGTATACTACGACTCCAACATCATGCTCGGTATTCTTGCCATCGAAGCCTCCCGTGTTGGTGGCGTGGTTGTTGGCGAAGACCTGGGTGTGGTGCCAAGCTATGTCGTTGACTCTCTGAGTGCGCATGGTCTTCTTGGATGTGCAGTCGAATGGTTCGAGCAGGCCGACGGTGAATTCCACGAGCCGACAACATGGCGTCAGTATGCACTCGCATCAGTGAATACTCATGATCTTCCGCCATGCGCTGGTTACCTGCAATACGAGCATGTAAAGATTCGTGAGCAACTCAATTTGCTAACCACTTCGGCAGACGAATTTATGGAAAGCGCTGTACGTGAACATAATGCGATGCTGAGCATGCTTATTGACAACGGCTATCTTGATCCGCGTCTGTTACAAGATGAGCAGGGCAATGAGCAGCAAATTGTTGAATCGCTGTATCGCGCACTGAAAGCCTCGCCATGTAAGTTGCTTGCAGCCTCGCTAACGGACGCTGTGGGTGAGCATCGCGCACAGAACCAGCCAGGAACCAACAATGAATATCCGAATTGGCGTATTCCACTGGGCGACGCCGACGGTCGTGTGGTTCCATTAGAGAGCTTGTTTGATAATCCGCGATTGCAATCGCTATCTGCAATTATGCAGAGCTGATCAACAACTGACCAACTGTTGAGCGATTTGCAGTTAGATTATTACAGTTAAGTAATGCCCGATCTTACCTATCTGGATCGGGCATTTTTGTGCTGACACAACTATTCCACGTGCCTGTAAACAGTTGGACACGTCGATTGGTGAAAGTCAAGGGTAGCGATATACTAGACGACTGTTGTGTTTCCCTACGGGGTCCTTCAAAGCGCTTTCCCACTCGCCACCGAGGACTTTCAGGGAGCCCACGGATAATAGGCCTGCGCAGTCTTGGCTGCTTCACTTGATTGCTGAAGGCCCGGAACACAATAAATAGAAAAGGTACATCGTGAAAACTTTCACACCGAAACCAGCCGATCTGACCCATGACTGGTATGTCGTCGACGCTTCCGATGTCGTGCTTGGTCGCCTTGCCTCCCAGGTGGCGATCCTGCTGCGCGGTAAGAATAAGGCAACGTTTGCGCCGCATGCCGATTCCGGTAACCATGTAATCGTTATCAACGCTTCCAAGGTAGCGTTGACCGGCAACAAGATGGGCAAGGAACTGTACTCGCACTCCGGTCGTCCTGGTGGTCTGCGTCGCGATAGCTACGCTGAACTGATGAAGAACAACCCGGAACGTATCATCGTGTCTGCCGTTAAAGGCATGATGCCGAAGAATCGTCTTTCCAAGGTGCAGATGAGCCGCCTGCATGTTTTCGCTGGCGCTGAGCATCCGCACTCTCCGCAGAAGCCGCAGCCTATCGAGATCACCAAGGTCTCGCAGCAGGGCAAGTGAGAACCGAAGGGAGATAGACAATCATGGCTGACAATAACAACTCCACGGTTCCCGAGACCGAAGAGCTCACCTCGTACACTACTGAGACCAATTCTGGTGCTGGCACTGGCACATCGACGATCGCCCCGGGTTATGGTACGGGTCGTCGTAAGGAAGCCGTTGCTCGCGTGCGTCTCGTCCCCGGCTCCGGCCAGTGGAAGATCAATGGCCGCACGCTGGAGGAGTATTTCCCCTCCAAGCTGCTGCAGCGTGAAGTCAACTCGCCAATCGTGCTGCTCAAGCTCGAAGGCAAGTTCGATATCAACGTTCTCGTCGACGGTGGTGGTACCACCGGTCAGGCGGGCGCAATTCGTCTCGGCGTGGCTCGTGCTCTGAACGCTATCGATCGTGAGGCTAACCGTCCGGCTCTGAAGAAGGCCGGTTACCTGACTCGCGATTCCCGCGTTGTCGAGCGCAAGAAGGCCGGTCTGCACAAGGCTCGTCGTGCGCCGCAGTTCTCCAAGCGCTAAAGAACTGTTTTATATATATTCAAGGCCCTCGGAAGAATGCCGAGGGCCTTGTTGTTTTTCAGGTGTGATGCGGTTTACCGTCAACCGACTGTTGGCAACTATAAGCCGATTCCGATTGGCGCTGCTACAACATTTGCTGCATCAAACTGATACTCAATGAGGGGATATGCCAAATATTGCTGATGGTATCAACAGAATCGGTGTTGGCCTGTTGCACAGGGTTGTCACCCGTTGTTGATGCTGAACTCCACGAGCAGCGCCACAAAGTGTCAGAAGGCATATGAAAATCTATATCCTTATCGACACCGTTTACCACGATAAGCACATCCACCTCGTTGGCAGACATCAGTCGCATAGTAAAACTGCGAACAGAGGTATCAAACCAGTCGTTTTCCATCGGCGTGGTACCGTCGGGCAGGAACCATTGCACCCGGCTAGACGGTTTTAACAAACCCAATTGCGTTAGTCGGGTAAAGAATTCCTCGTGATGGAAAACGCTTAGTGATTTACGAATAGCAATAAGTTTCGATACTGCGTCCACGCGGCGATATTCCGGGGTATTTTTTCCTAGACGGTGCCAATCCCAATTCATCCACGTCATCGGGTTGTCTTGACAATAGGCATTGTTATTACCGTCTTGCGTATTGAGGAATTCGTCGCCGGCAAGCAGCATTGGCGTGCCCAAAGACAACAGCAATGTGCCAATCATATTCATTGCTGCTCGTTCTCGTCGTGCTTCGATTTGTGGATGAGACGTTGGGCCTTCGATACCGAAATTAACCGAATGGTTTACGTTTGATCCATCGATATTGTTTTCGCCATTGGCTTCGTTATGTTTAACCGCATACCGTGTCAGATCGGTAATCGTAAAACCGTCATGGCATGAGACAAAATTAATCGACGACGTAGCGCCACGCCCAGGATCAGAGGCAAATAAATCAGCTGAACCGCACAGTCGGGTAGCGATCTCCTGCATGCCAACACTGGTATCATCAGCGTCGGATTCCACGTCTGACAACCAGAAAGTGCGTGTGGTGTCGCGGAAACGATCATTCCATTCGCCGAAAGGCAAGCCGAATTGGCCGGTTCTCCACCCCTGGTTACCTAAATCCCACGGTTCCATAATGAGTTTGAGGTTACCGAGCAACAGATCACTACGTAACGCGTATAAGAATGGATGGTGCTTGGTAAATTCGCCATTGAGACGTGCAAGTGACGTAGCTAAATCAAACCGGAAACCGTCAATGCCGATACGCTTAGCCCAGTATCGCAACGAATCAATAGCAAAAGTGACAACGTGTGTATCTGTAAAGTCAAGTGTGTTGCCACAGCCAGTAGTATCTTCTAAACGCCCGCTGTTGCCGTGTTGGGTGCGGTAATACAACAATGAGTCCAACCCGCGCCAACATACGGTCGGTCCCTCAACACCGCCTTCACAGGTGTGATTGTAAACAACATCCATAATGACTTCGAACCCAGCCTCATGCAGGTTGCGCACCATGTCGATAACCTCGCGACGCACAGCGGCGGCGCCTTTGCGTTGTGCGGTACGTGTGGCATACGAAGGTTCAGGGCAAAAATAGCTCAGCGTTGAATAGCCCCAATAGTTGGTGCGGCCATGTTCTTGCAGAAAAAGCTCATCCTGTTTGGCTTGAATCGGCAGTAATTCAATAGAAGTGACACCAAGCCTCTGCAGGTAAGACAATGTGGCAGGATGACCCAAACCGGCATACGTGCCGTGCAGTTCGGGAGGTAACCAGGGTGCGTTGGCTGTGAAACCCTTGACATGCAGCTCGTAGATAACGGTTTTACTCCACGGAATATGTGGATGAGAGGGGTCTGCATCGTGTTTGGTGTTGTCACGGTCGTCGATGGCCACAGAAACGGGCATATGCCCTAAAGAGTCAACGGTGCTCATAGGGCCAAAGGCTGACCCCTTAACCTTGTTATCCACAACGTTGCACTGGTAAGAAAATGCAGCTGAATCAAGCTGCATATGTCCGTCCAAACCCTTGCCATATGGGTCGATCAACAGCTTGTATGGATTAAATCGCACACCTTGCTTAGGGTTCCACGTGCCGTTAACGCGGTAGCCATAACGCATACCGTCCCATGCTTTGGGTAGATGGAAATACCACAGGCCGTAGTTCGGTCCTTCCATACGGAATAGAGTTTCACGCGTATGTGCTGATTCCACCACGCGTGAACACACAATATGTTCGCTGATTTGCTGAACAAACGGCACCTCTGGATCGTCAGGCAGTTGGACGGCATCGTTAAAAAATGCTGTCGGTTTGTCTAACGGTTCGAGCACGCACAACCACACCTGGTCAGCATTCTCAGAACGTACTACGGCATCTGCACCACCATCGTCGGTGAAATAGAAGCCCGGACGCGTAGCATAGCGATGCAGGGATGGATTTTTCATACGTTCATTGTACGGAGCAGATATGTGAATAAATTCTGCTAGCGTGAATTGTGCAGTTCTACGCATGGTTTGTTCGTCGGGGCAAACAATGTGGCGTTTGTTGTGGCCCGTGGAGAGTATAAGAAGAGCACATAAGAAATGTGAGAAAAGTTAACATCGGGAATGTAAAAATTCGACAGTATGACGAAGTGTAACATATAAATTAACAAAATAAAACTAGTAGTGAACAAAAAAAGCACTTAAGTAAACATGAATCTCACAACACGACGAAGAGCAGAATAGATACGATGTGCCGAATAAATTGTGATGCAGGTCACATTTGCTGGCTGACGACAAAACATCCGTGTTACGGGTATCGCATCGTTTGCATATCGCATATGGAGGAGGAATTCCAGTGGCAGAAGAAGAGAAGGCCAAGGTCTCAGCAAAGCCAAGCCCAGAAGAGGTGCAAGCTCAGGCTGATGCCGAAGTCGATGCTTTAGTGAAGAAGGGTCTTAAGGCACTTGACGAGTTCGAGAAACTGGACCAGCAGCAAATCGATCGCATTGTGGCTAAAGCGTCGATCGCTGCGCTGAATAAGCATCTGTCGTTGGCGAAACTGGCCGTGGACGAAACTGGCCGTGGTCTTGTTGAAGACAAAGCTACCAAGAACATTTTCGCTTGTGAGCACGTTACCAACTATTTGGCAGGTCAGCGTACCGTCGGCATTATTCGCCAAGACGATGTACTCGGCATTGACGAGGTCGCTGAACCGGTTGGCGTTGTTGCAGGTGTTACTCCGGTAACCAACCCGACTTCAACCGCCATTTTCAAGTCGCTGATTGCTCTGAAAACTCGCTGCCCAATTGTGTTCGGCTTCCACCCGTTTGCGCAGAAGTGCTCTGTTGAAGCAGCACGCATTGTACGTGATGCAGCTATTGAGGCTGGTGCGCCAGAGAACTGCATTCAGTGGATTGAAAATCCGTCAATTCAAGCTACCGGCGCTTTGATGAAGCACCCGGATATTGCCACAATTCTGGCCACCGGTGGTCCGGGCATGGTAACGGCCGCGTACTCGTCTGGCAAGCCTGCTCTCGGCGTTGGCGCTGGCAATGCTCCAGCCTATATCGATAAAGACGTTGACATCGTACGCGCTGCTAACGATCTGGTGCTGTCCAAGCACTTTGACTATGGCATGATTTGTGCCACGGAACAGGCCATTATCGCCGATAAAGACGTGTACACCCCGCTGGTTAACGAGCTTAAGCGTCGTAAAGCGTACTTCGTTAGCGACGAGGAGAAAGCTAAACTCGAGCAGTATATGTTTGGCTGCACGGCCAACTCCGGTGGAACACCGAAGTTGAACAACGTGATACCAGGCAAGTCTCCACATTATATTGCCAACGCTGCAGGCTTCACCATCCCGGATGACACCACCATCATCTGTGCAGAATGCTCCGAGGTTGGGGAGAATGAGCCCTTAACAATGGAGAAGCTGTGCCCAGTTCAGGCGGTGCTCAAGTCTCCAGATAAAGAAACCGGCTTTAAGATGTGTGAGCAGATGCTCGTTCATGGCGCCGGTCACACCGCTGTTATTCACACCAACAATCAAGACCTGGTACGCGAGTATGGCCAGCGTATGCATGCCTGCCGTATTGTGTGGAATTCTCCAAGCTCGCTTGGTGGCATTGGTGATATCTACAACTCAATCGCCCCCTCTCTGACTTTGGGTTGCGGCTCCTACGGCGGTAACTCCGTTTCTGGCAACGTTCAGGCGGTGAACCTCATTAACATCAAGCGCATTGCTCGGAGGAACAACAACATGCAGTGGTTCAAGATCCCAGCTAAAACGTATTTCGAGCCGAATTCGATCCGTTACCTGCGTGACATGCAAGGCATTGAAAAAGCCGTTATTGTTTGCGACAAGGTTATGGAACAGCTGGGCGTCGTCGATAAGATTATCGATCAGCTGCGCGCCCGTTCAAACCGCGTTACCTTCCGCATTATCGACTATGTAGAGCCGGAACCATCGGTAGAAACCGTTGAACGCGGCGCCAATATGATGCGTGAAGAGTTCGAGCCTGACACGATTATTGCTGTTGGCGGTGGCTCCCCAATGGATGCAGCTAAGATCATGTGGCTGCTCTACGAACATCCGGAAATCTCTTTCTCGGATGTGCGTGAGAAGTTCTTCGATATTCGTAAGCGTGCGTTCAAGATTCCGCCGCTGGGCAACAAGGCCAGGCTGGTGTGTGTGCCGACCTCGTCTGGTACGGGCTCTGAAGTTACGCCATTCGCTGTGATCACCGATCACAAGACCGGTTACAAGTACCCGATCACCGACTACGCTTTGACTCCGTCAGTAGCTATTGTCGATCCAGTGCTCGCCCGCACTCAACCGCGTCGTCTTGCCTGCGATTCCGGCTTTGATGCGTTGACTCACTCGTTTGAGTCCTTCGTTTCTGTTTACGCCAACGACTTCACCGATGGTATGGCGTTGCACGCTGCGAAGCTGATCTGGGACAACCTCACTGTCTCCGTTAATGCTGAGCCGGGTGAAGAGAAGATTAAAGCTCAGGAGAAGATGCATAACGCCGCCACAATGGCTGGCATGGCTTTCGGCTCTGCATTCCTCGGCATGTGCCACGCCATGGCTCACACCATTGGTGCACTATGCCACGTGGCGCACGGTCGCACAAATTCCATTCTGCTGCCATACGTGATTCGCTACAACGGTCAGGTTCCGTTGGAACCAACCAGCTGGCCGAAGTACAACAAGTACGTTGCACCAGAACGCTACCAGCAGCTTGCTCAACACCTCGGTTTGAAGGCTGGCACCCCTGAAGAAGGCGTTGAGAACTTGGCCAAGGCTGTCGAAGACTATCGCGACAACAAGCTGGGGATGGATAAGTCCTTCCAGGATTGCGGTGTTGATGAGGAATACTTCTGGTCAGTCCTCGACGAGATCGGTATGCGTGCTTACGAAGATCAGTGTGCTCCAGCAAATCCGCGTGTTCCCATGATTGAAGATATGAAGGATATCGCTATTGCTGCTTACTATGGCGTTTCTCAGGCTGAAGGCCACCGTCTCCGTGTGGAGCGCCTGGGTGTGGAGGCAACCGAAGAAGCCTCAGATCGCTGATCTGACTATTGCGGTGATAACTGCTAGCCACACTGTGTTGCTGTAAGCACGTATCGCGTCGCAGTACAACCACCAATGGGTCGGACTTTCCGTAAGGATGTCCGGCCCATTTGCGTAAACTGCGCGTACTTCAATCAAGGAGCGCGAGCTCGTTATCGCAGATATAAGGCAGTGTGGCTGTAGTTGTCCACTCTGCTTTATGGTCAACCAGAGTTATAGTGCCGCCATGATGCCGCAATATGTGTTGCAAACGACGTAAGCCTGTTCCTGTACGAGTTGAAGAGCTATCACCATCGTCATAAGTATCGATATGCTCGCGTATTTGCTCATCGACGTGACCATCTCCATAAACTCCCGGTGGAGTGTTGACCTGATCGTAAATGTGAATGTTGGCTGCATGATGATGCGTCTTTGGTTGTGTATTGCTCTTTGATTGTGTATTGCCGGCTTTACACTCATTCGAAATATCGGTGACAGCAATCGTGACGTGATGAGGATTTAACCCAACGGTTACCACGTACCAGCCGTTGGGTTGCGCATGTTTGAGAATATTGCCATACAACTCATGCGTGAGTGAAAGCAAAATATGTGTGTGCTCGGCTGACATCGCAGTTGCCGATTCATCAGGTACAACACTCAAACCACGGAACCCCAGTCCGTTCAAATCGTGATCCCATTGCTGAATCAATGTCGTTAGCTTGGTAAACCACTGATCGTCCATTCCTGAGGCATACACGAGTGCAGCAGAATTATCTGCAGTCTTTTGCAAGGTTTCAATAAGCATTCTGGTGTGGTTGAGTGCACGCTCGGCATGTCGTAGAGCAGTGTTGAGATCGTTGCAGAATGACTGGTCTGTGCAGTGGTTGTATCGAGTGCGTAACTGGTTGAGTTGTGCGACAGTGAACGCGATGTCGTTGGCAGTTGAATCATGAAGTTCGCGAGCAGTGGCGAGCGTAAGACGATCACGAAACATCTGCGATTGAATCCGTTCCTGTTGCCGTACACGGTGGAGCAGCGCGCCAAATATTACGAATGACCCATACCACACCAGGTACATCACTGTTGAACTGGCTACATACGGTAGGTAAGAACCCTGCGTGAGTGCGATGAACGACGAGGAACACGCAGCAAGAGCAGCAACCAATGCGCCAAGATGCGGATGCCGATAGCCGATAAGTGCTAACGACAAGGCAAATCCCAAGAACATACTCTGTGGACTGATAAACGGCGTATATTCTCGAGCAATCCACACGCAAGCTACAAGCCATGGACCTACAGACGTCCACAGCACTGTTGCTGCCAGCGATACCACATACACTGCGCAGAAAGGAATATCGGTATTGCGAATAATGCCGAGCGGAATGTACATTAGCGTTTCCATAATGGCGAACACGGCCAGTACTGTGCACATCAGCGGTAGCCAGTAGTGCCGTAGCCACGAGGACTGTAATAAACGTGATTCCAGGTGTGGCGAATGTGATCGAAGAGTATGAAATAGTCTCAAGTGGCTAAACAGCCGTGTTGATTTGTGGGGTGCGGTCATATCAATCCCAACGTTGTGGCGATGTACACGGCATGGGTGAGGGTACGTGCATGGAGCTTACCAATAGCTCGATTTTGATAGGTGTACACCGAAGGTGTGGAGATTTGCAGACGGCACGTGATATCAGCAGTTGACAATCCTTGGGCATACAGTGAGATGATTTCTTCTTCACGTGGTGACAGCGGAGTAAGTATGGCACCACTGTGATTTGCTACCTGTTCTGTGGTGGAAAGACTCGTGTGATTGGGTACATGATTTGTTGAATGCTCCGCCAAGTAGTGAGTTGAATGATTCGGCGCGGCATGAGTTGTATAGCGTGTTTGTGATTGGTCAAGAAGCGTAGATGGGGTGGGTTGATGAGATGGGTTAGTGCGGCATGATTGGCTGAATTGTGGTGATTGTTCACTTGGATCTTGCCTACTGGATTCATTAAGCTCAATGAGCAGTGTGGGAAGCATGCTATGAACTGACTGTTTATCGATAAGTTGTGTGATACCGCACTGTTGTGCACGTTCACGAAATCTCGCAGTCGGGTACGCAGTAACTCCAATACACACCATATGGGGTGTCACTGTGTGAATAGCATTGCACAGTGTTGGCCCATCGGTGTCATTCAACGACATGTCGACGATGAGTACATCCGGTTTTCTGCCACGAGCGCTGGCACATCGATGCAATGCCAACGAGCCAGATTCACTTACCCACAGCACAACACAATGCGATATGCCACCGATGATGTTGGCCAGCGACTTTAATGCACACGGGTCATTGTCTACAATGCCAACGCCCAGCCCCTTCTTCTCGTACCCCATGCCGCCATTGTAAAGGCGTGCGGAGTGTGGACACACGCGTGACACGTCTTGTCATAGAGCACATGACATTGCGTTGAGAAGAGAATGATTGCCGCCGAAGATAAGGCTAATCGCATTCCGCGATCACCTCTGAGAAAGGGAGTTCGTATGAGAGGAAACAGTAAAGCGTGGCCTTGTGTAGTGGCTTGTGTATTCGCACTCGTAGCACTGGCAACAAGTGTTCAAGGTGCAATGGCAGCCGATGTTGAATCAGCACAAACTCGTGGATGTTCTGCCGTGGCTGAAATCAGCCGCAGTGGATCCAACGTGTTGTTTAAAGGCGGTCGTTCAGGTTGTACTGATTCTCAGTACGTCACTATGAGCGGACGGCGGGATGTGTCTGGCTGGTTTGACCAAGAATTAGCAAAAGCGAACTGGAAGACCACATCATCAACACGTACGTTGTTCACTGTTGGTACATCCGGGCATCGATACTTTACAGAAGTTACCGTGTCAGATGGTGCTCATATACAGTCGAATCGATTGACTTTTCAATAATTCGAATAATGATGAGTAACGACAATATCGCCAGCATCGTTTGCGAGCATGTGGCATATCGTTATGGACGAACTCATGTGCTGTATGATGTCTCATTCACCGTACGAACTGGTGTCATCGGGTTATTGGGAGCCAACGGTGCTGGCAAAACTACATTAATGCGGTTGGTTACAGGCCTCTTGCAACCAACATCAGGCACTATTACGGTTGCAGGCTGCAGTACGGCGACCGAACAAGGACGTGAACAGATACGTTCTTGTATCGGGTATATGCCACAAGAGTTTGAGATTATGCGGTTTGCAACGGTTTTTAATAATGTCGCCTATGCTGCATGGTCACACGGTGTGCAAGCTGCGCAAGTCGAGACCGCAGTGAACAGCGCGCTCAACGATGTTGGTTTGTTCAACGAGGCGCGCCGCCGCGCGTATACGCTATCTGGAGGTCAACGACGTCGTCTTGCGCTGGCATGTGCACTCGCACACCGACCATCAGTGATAGTACTGGATGAGCCTACCGCTGGCGTTGATCCGGTGCAGCGTGCACGCATGCGTGCCATGATCGCCCAACTGGGAGAATCAAACGTTGTGTTCATGAGTACACACCTAGTCGATGATGTGCTCCGTGTTGCCGATCATCTGTTGGTGCTTGCCAAGGGTGAACTAATATTCAACGGCCCGACAGATTCCATCTCCGGCACCCCTCAATCACGAACTCACACAATAGAACAGATGATGGCGGGTGAATGATGGTAGCGCGTGCTCGTTTTCGATACACACCACACAATCGTCATAATGAGCGTACATATCGAGTCTTGCCGTTGCATCGTCGCACACACATGAGGTTCGTATTGTGGCCGTCGCCGTGGTTGTATGCGATCACAATGGTGGCTGTAGCAGTGCTTGGGGTCGTGCAGTCATGGAACCTGCTGTTTGCTGCGTTGTCCCGGTGGGATATCGTCACAGTGGCTGTTCGAGACGGTATTGCAATGCCGTCGCTGGTTATCGCGGTTGTGGGAGCAATCTTGGGGCGTGTGTATGCAGCAGACCATATGGCGGTGGGTGCGCTCGCTGGTCGTGGATCGTCTTTAGTGCTGAGAAGCAACACATTCTGTCTTATGGGCGCTGCTTGTGTTGGCTATACAGTAGGTATGATGCCACTGGTATTGCGTACTGCAATCAATCAGGCGTGGGGTATTCCTGATGTATGGGCAATGCTGGCGGCGTATGCAGCGCTGGCATGTGTGGTGTGTCTGGCTTGTTCATGGGGTGCCCTGCTCGCCAACGCTTGGGCGTTGGTTCTGGTACCCGCTGTGATGCTTGCTGTTATGGTTCTTCCCAGCGGCCTCAATGTCAGCGTATTCATGAATACGGGGTTGTCGAGTTTGCAACCCGCTCTGGTATGGTTTGATGTTTCATTGCCATCACTGGGATGGCGTACTGCTGTACAGACTGACGTTATGCGCATCGCGTTGTTTAGTGCTGCGGGATACGCTTCAATGCGATGGGCTCAATTGCGCGTAGACCAAGCTCGAATGCTATGTGATATACCGGCGTGGGTTTCTACTGCGGCAGTCATGATAATGGTGGTAAGTGCAGTGTGGTTCAGTCCACCGTTAGTAGTTTCGGATGGTGCGCGTTCCCGCTGCGAATACACGAATGCTGGTATTACGCTGTGTTTGCATCCTGCCGATGAGCGGCTGCGTGAAACGGTAAGTACGGCATTAGATAGTGTTGCTGCGCTAAGTACAGCGGACGGCTGGTTCGCGCTGGAATCGTATCGCGATGAATGGTGGAATGCCCCTGTAGATGAGGACGTAGAGCCTGTTTATCTTGGATTTACGAGCACAGTGAGGCCAGAAGAAATATCCGGTGACGTGGTTGACGCCGTGTTGCCTACGGTTTCGGGTTCTACATCCTGCCCAGTTATTCCTCTCGACAATGGTGTCAGTGAATCGCAAGAGCCACAGACCAGCTACGCGCAGGCCGTTCATACCACGTTGGCGTTGCGTCTTGGCGGTGACCCCAGCGTGATTGCAACAATAGTTTCTGACGATGGTGAGTATTTGTTGCCTGAGATGTTCGGTTTAGATGCATTGAGTGACGATGAATTTGCACTGTGGTATGCGGCGCATGACGAACAGATTCTGTCGTGTCAACTAACTACCTCCGATATTGAACAGGCGGAGCAGTGGTCGTGACGGTAATGATGATATGAAGAACTTACAGTGGTTTCTCTTAGGTCGTCATCTTGGCACTGCGATGGTGCTGCTGATCATCGCTGCTCCGGTTTGTTTTTTCTGGTGGGATGGCCAATACCCCCTATATGTGGTGGGGAACACAACTCCAGTGTGGTTAACCACACTTAACACGGTACCCGTGGTTACGGGCATACTGGCGATGGCACTGGTTGCACCTCATAGCGCACATGCGGAACGTTTAGTGGTGCGGCGTGTACGCGTATTAAGTGTCGTCAGCGTTGCTGTAGTTGGGCTCATGTCGGCGGTGCTTGGCCCATTGCCGTATGTGCTATTTACTGTGATCCCTAAGTCATGGATTCCACGGGTTCAATGGTATTCGCCGGGTGACGAGCCATATTTCGATGAGTTTTTCGACCGCACATGGTTCTGGATGAAAGCCGCATTTGTGCTGGTGTTCGTCGGATGGGCCATCATCGGTGTGGCATGTCTGGGCCGTCTTGGCGGTATGTGCCTAACGTTAATGGTGTATGTGGCATATGTTGTAGTGTCGTCGTTCAATGCTGACACGGTGTTATCGCCATTTATCTTGACTGACCCTATAACGATGCATTGGTCGTGGGTTATAGGCTCCATACTGTGGTTTGTTGTGGCGCTTGCAGTGTGGTGGCGCACTGCTGCATCCGCGCCA
>CAYQJZ010000012.1:31894-39836 GCA_964417995.1 uncultured Bifidobacterium sp. | reverse complement strand
GGAAAGGATTACTCACCCTGTTCAGCTAAGCGCTTCTTAGCTTCGATAATCTCCTTTTCAGCCTCAGCTACGCCAGCCCAGTAGTCGCCAGGCATAACTTCCTTACCTGGTTCCAGCGCCTTGTACTGTTCAAAGAAGTGCTTGATTTCGCCCTTGTGATACTCAGAAACGTCGTCAATATCCTTGATATCGTCAAAACGGACGTCGGCAGGCACACACAGCACCTTGTCGTCGCCGCCAGCCTCATCAACCATGTGATACAAGCCCACAGCGCGGCATTCAACCACGCAACCAGGGAACACCGAGTTTGGAATCATCACCAATGCGTCGAGAGGATCGCCGTCCTCGCCCAGTGTGCCATCGATGTAGCCATAATCATCCGGGTAACCCATCGATGTAAACAGCGTGCGATCGAGGAACACGCGACCAGTTTCGTGGTCAACCTCATACTTGTTCTTAGATCCGCGCGGAATCTCGACCACAACGTTGAAAGTTTCTGCCATTGTCTTCTCCTTAAGACGTATGGATATTCCACTTACCTACGATACCCCACGCCACGATTGCTGTGGAGAGTAAAAACAGTAAAAGCAGGAACCATGTTTGATTCCCGCTTTTACTGATATCAATCAATGCGCTGTTGGTTTAGCGTTCGCTCAGCCTTGCACGCTGAGAATATGCGCCACATCAGCCCATGGTGCAAGTGATACGAAGTTATCCCAACCCCACTGGAATTCACGGCCAGTCAATTCATCGTGCACAGTAATCGCACGATCAGCAGGCAAACCGAGTTCCGGCAGATCAATATGCACAGTGGACTGATGCGCATTATGACCGTCGAGATTAACAACAACAATCAACGTATCGGCCTGACCCGTGCCGGTTAACGCAGCAGGAGTATGACGAGCAAAAGCAAGAATATTCGGATCTGAACTGGGCAGCACTGTCAAGTTGTGGTAACTGCGGGTGGTTGGATGGTTGTGACGAATCTCATTCAGTGATCCAAGCAGTTCGGCAATACCGTACTTATCTGCTTCCTTCCAGTCGCGTACCTTGATCTCATACTTTTCGTTGTCAATTTGCTCTTCGAAACCAGGACGCTGACGGTTCTCAATCAGTTCAAAACCGTTGTAAATCCCCCACGACGGTGAACCCATCGCGGCGAGTACCGCACGTACCGCATGACCAGCAATGCCATTGTCACGCACGTAGGCGGTGAGAATGTCTGGCGTAGTCGGCCAGAACGTGTTGTGCTGATAGTACGCGTTATCGCTATTAGTTTCGACAAGGTACTCAGCCAGCTCATCCTTGGTATTACGCCATGGGAAGTAGCAGTGCGACTGAGTGAATCCTACGTAGCTGAGCGATCGCATCATGCCTGGACGAGTGAACGCCTCGGCAAGGAACAACACTTCCGGATGCTTCTTGGTAACAGCAGCAATCACATCCTGCCAGAAGCGTACAGGCTTGGTGTGTGGATTATCGATACGGAAAATCGTCACGCCCGCATCGATCCACACGTTCATAATGCGTTCGACCTCACGCTCAATACCCGGCATATCGGCGTTGAAATCGATCGGATAAATGTCTTGATACTTCTTTGGTGGATTCTCTGCGAACGCAATGGTGCCATCCGGTTTGATACGGAACCAGTTTGGATGTTGCTTAACCCACGGATGGTCAGGCGAGCACTGCAGAGCAAAGTCCAGAGCAATCTCCAAGCCCAGCTCGTGAGCACGGTTAACAAACGCTTTGAAATCATCCATCGTGCCGAGCAGTGGATCAATGGTATCGTGTCCACCTTCTGCTGAGCCAATACCAAACGGCGAGCCTGGGTCGTTTGGTCCGGCAACTAGCGAGTTGTTACGACCCTTACGATTGGTAACACCGATCGGGAAGATTGGGGGAAGATAGACAATATCAAAGCCTTCTTCAGCAGCACGTTCCAAGCCGGCAATAGCCGTCTTGAAGTTGCCTTGAACAATGTGGCCGCGGCTCTCATCGTAGTAAGCGCCTTCAGAACGTGGGAAGAACTGATACCATGCGGCAAAACTTGACTTTGGACGCTCTACTTTGAACGTCTTCGGACGGCTAACAGATAAACCGTCACGCAGTGGATGGGTCTCGTGCAGGGTAGCAATGTGCGGATTGTCCGCTTCAGCCAAACGAGCTTCGACAGGACGTTCCTTATCAGACATACGCTCTGCAGCTTGTTCCAAATGCTTGCGGTCCCGAGCGGTTAGATGGGCATCTTCGGTATGAGCCCAACGGCGCAGCATCTCAGCGCCGGTGGTTAACGCATTCTCAACATCGTCTCCCACTTTGACCTTGATTTGCGCATCATGCAGCCAGGAGGCATAGACGTCTTCCCATCCTTCAATGGTGACAGTCCAGTTACCTAGTTGACGCTTAACCGCCGGGTAATTTTCATCCCACGGTTTCAAATCGCTGTACTCGCCAGCCTGGAGGGTAGCAGTCCAACGGTCAAGACCTGGATTCACACAGGTCATAGACACACTTTGCATTATGCGACCACGCTGATTACGTAATACTGCAGTAGCTCCAACTTTGGTTCGACCCTCGATAAACACCTGAGCGGTGACGTCGAATGGCTCACCGAGCTCAACTCGAGCGGGATACACATCTTGCTCAGCAGTTGGCGTGACATCCATAATAATGACGCGACCAAACTGCTCAGAGGACGTGATGGGAATAGACGGGGCTGGAAGTTCACCAGCCACTGTTTTCTGAGAAGCAGAGGACTTGGCAGAAGCAGACGACACCTTTGACGTTCGCTTAGCTCGTGTTGTTGTTTTCTTTTCACTGGTATTAGCAGTCATAGTGCCAATTGTATAGGGCAACACACCTCACATTCGCAGTATTTTGGCAGGCAAGATACCAGTGGAGATGATTTAACGGCGAACATTGTGGAATTAGCAGAATTAGTGGAATGTGGATAACACATCGACGGTAATTATCCACAACACGCAGAAAATCGCACTCTCTCGACCACAATGCCTACGCGATATCGCAAGGTCGGCGTAAAGCAGGGCAATCTTGCAATCAGCTCGCTGTGCCAAAGCGGGCACTGTGTCGACACAACACGTAATTGGCAACGCAGCACATAACTCAAAAGCACAGTAACAACATAAGTCATATCGCGTGCAGTTACCGCAACTAAATAACGCAGTAGCAGCACAATTATTGAAGGGAACATTATGACATTGGCATTGCGCAGGGGATTAACCTGCATGTTGGGGATGCTTGCCGTTCTTACAGTCGCCGTAGGCTTGACGCAGGTTGCACATGCGGTGGAATTGTCTCTGCCACCTGACGGCACTTATCTGACATACCAGCATGACGGGCAGAAGCAAATCATTGGTGCACTCGCCACCTCTGATCAAGGGCATGTGTATTGCATTGAATCGGGCGAGATTGCGGAAACAAATTATGAGAAAGAACTGCCGATAGACGACAGTAATACTGCGCGAAGAGTAGCGTGGCTGGCTGATCATTATGTAGATTCACGTGATCCGTTAATTCACGCTGCTATTGGTGTGTTGGCTCACCGGTATTTTGATTTGAATCCATCAGTGTGGGAACAGCGATGGCCGTCGCTGCGTGAACAGCAACCCGCATTGGAGACGTTAGTTGAACAGATGTGGAATGAATCGGGAGAGTCAATACCAGCGAATGCGCAAACGACATATACCTACGTGGAAGGATTACGTTCAGGAACGGTAGACGTAAAGGTTACTAATACATCCGGCGATGTGATTGCTGGCGTACCTTACACCGTTACATTAAAAGGACCTGCGCAGTTTGAATCCGAAAGCAGCAGCATAAGCGGGGTTTCTAAATCACAAGCCGTAAATCACATGTGGTATGCCACTGGTGAAGGCAAAGTATCAGTATCGATTGTGTATGATGCTCCAGCTTTACAACAGCTGGTCAGTAACCAAGATTATGTGCGATTTGCCGGGTATAACAGTGACAGTGGCGACGGCGTACGTTTCTCAGTACGCAAAGACTTTACGCCAATGTTGTCCACGGTTACTGCGGAGAAAATCGTTGATGCTGGGCAGACCGTGTACGATGACGTAACCTCTGGAGTGGCTGATTCTGACCGCGACTTTTGGCCTGACAGTATGGAATTACACGCCACCGGATGGTATTTCGATAACATCACGGTGGAACAACTCGATAATGCCATGTCTCCTGTGGAAGACGAGACGGCAGAAGAGTTCCTTGAACGATTAGCTAGTGCAGGGTTCACACCATCAGCATATGGTACAGCTGAGTTTGATGCACCGGGGCAGACTGTACGAGTACAAGCAATGACTGGCTTGGAAAGCGAAGAAGCGTATGTGACGTCTGAATCTGGCGGTATCGGTACCTGGGTATGGGCGTTTGAACGTGACAAGCAAAGCAGCAAAGTACAACAATATGTGTTAACTGACGTAGTTAGCTCATTTCTGGAAGCAGCAGAAACAAATTCGAACCGTTCTCGAGTAAGTGTGGAATCAACTGTTACCGAGCATTCGGCTGTGGTAGGAGCTGAGTTAAGCGACACGATTACAGTTACAGGGTTTCCAGGTGACCACGGAGAATTTACCGGGAATGAGAGTGTTGGTATCAGAGGTGATGAGCCCTATGCGCAGGTGAGTGTGTGGTGGTCTGGTGACCCTGATAATTCAGCTAATGACGATGCTTATCGTCCAGATAGTGCTGAGATTCCACAAGAAGACAGTAACCACCAGTTAATTGGTACATGGGATTATCCAGCAACTAATGGAACATTACGCGTCGGTGGTGGAGTGCCAGATGCACATGGCGAACCAGTGACTATCACTGCGCAAACACATGGTTGGTATGTGTTTGTGTGGAGTTTTACAGGTGATGACCGTGTGATGCCCGCAGCTAGCGCTTATAACGATGCGTGGGAACGCACTCGCGTATGGGAGTCTACTGTTGCAGATCTACCCAGTTTGACCACACAAGTCGATCCTGAACGTGTACAGGTTGGTGAAGCATTCCACGACACCGCTCGCATTACGGGCACAGTGCCTGAAGGCGCATATGTGGTATTCGACGCTTACGAGGCAGTGCAGAAAAACAGTGACTTGGAAGCGATGCTGCTCAGTAAGTTGACTGGCAGCAGTCAAATAAGTGACAGCCAATATAGCGACAGCTACATTGGTGACAGTCACGATACGAATAAGCCAACTGATAACGACAACACTAGCGAGAGTACTGATAGTGAGTCAGAATCTGAACTCGAATCTGAGGCTGCTGCAATCGGCAAACTAGTTGACGGTGACTGTGTACAGGTAGACCACACGTTGCGCGATCAGACTGTGTACAGTTCGCAAACGCGCTCGCCGGAAGCTGGTCTGGTGTATTGGAAGGCCACACTGTTCTCGCCAGAAGGTGATGTGCTAGCTACACACGAGCTAGGTGCAGAAGGTGAAGTGGTAACGGTAGAACCGGTGCCATCGGAATCTTCGGAACAGTACTTGGCTCAGACTGGAGCATCTATTGGTGTTGCAACAGTATGCACACTGGCTGTTGTTACCGCAGGTATTATCGGCATTGCTCTACGTCGCCGTCGTCTAGAAGGTTGCTCTCGCCATAAGAAATAACAAGGATGTTGATACTGATGCTGGTTAAGAGCAGGTGATTTGCTGTAGCAAGTGGCACTGGTGTATGTCAGAAACGATTGCATATGGCAGTAGTTCTCGTGTTTATTGCGCGGGAGCTGCTGCTTTATGCCGACGACACTATTCGTAGGGCTGATATTCAGGAGGCATGCCTAGCATGGGAAAACCGTTGATATCGTTACCTGATGACGGATCATGTCCATCCCATCACCCCATACAACACAACCAAAATCTGCGCAAAAACCGAACGTTATCCAAGAATCAGGCTTATCTGTCATAGTTTTTCCTATCTTTCCAACAGAAGGGTCACGGGTGAGCAACTAAAACCCTAACGGGGTAATAAATCAGTCCCCTTAAACAAAGGTGTGCAATACATCGGATGCCGCCAAACTGTCGGTTTCTTAAAGCAAACTGTTTGCTTCCTAAAACAGGTGAATGAGGATTGAAAACAGACCTTAGATAAAACACGGAGTAAGAACGATTATGCACAATCACATGGGGGTATAGAGGGGGCAAAGAGGTCTTTGTGTTGCCGATATATCATGATGGCGACCTGGGGTAGATGACATCAAAAGTCGCTGAAAGACCGCCGGATATTGCGTGTATTCCACGCGTTTGCTGATCGGATCATATGTATACGGGTTTGGGGGAGGAATATATGTTCGGAAAACGCAAGATGAAGCGTGGTTCGCAGCCGTCGCAGCAGACAGACAGCGAATTTAATGCGTCGCAATCCTCCTTAACGATGGATTCTCCGGCGGAGACCAGTGTTTTTTCTTCTGCTGGTACATCTACCCATGGTCAACATATAAGAAACAGTAATGGCAGCAAATCTGACCTGTTCGTGAAGACTACGCAACAATCAGACTCCTATGCTCGTGGTGAAGGGGGCATGGATTCGTCTACACGGGGGCACATTAATACTTCCGATGATATAGGTATCACATGGGGCAAGGGTGTTCGATCAGAGCGTTCATCTCTTCACCGGCGGTGTTTATCTCGCTCTCAGGGTAAGGGCGATCGCACAGATTGCACCAACGAAGAACAGGCTGAACAGCGCACTGACGAGGGTGAGAGTGATTGCGCGGATCGCACACGAGCACGCCAGTCACACAGGTCAGTGTCCACAGGTAAGGGCGTTCGCGTGGACTGCACATCTTCCGAACCTTCTGCATCTCCTGCATCGTCCTCTTTTCATTCTCCTTCTTCACAAGAATCTTCGCGATCATTGCCATCGTCTGTTCAACCATCTGCACAAGTATTTATGCCGTTGTTTCCGTCCCAGCCAACAGGAGAATTTACTTCGGAAGCCTTCAATGCGGTGATTGACGTTGCTGATGTGCGAGAACACTACCGAAAGCTCCGTCGCAGTGTGTGGAGACTGCGTGTTGTCTCCGTCTTTTTGCTTATTCTTGCAGCCTGTGTTATCGGTTACCCGTTTGTTTTGCAGTACCAGTCTGGCCAAACGCTTTCTTCTATTTCAGATACATCGGCTGCAACCGTTGCAGGGTGGCCATATCCCGAGGCTGAAAATGAATTTGCTGCTGCGCAAGAGTACAACGAAGAACTTTTTGAAAATGGTCAGTCAATTCTTGGTGAGGCCAGTGACCCGTTCTCTACAGATTCTGGCAGCTCCCAGGCCTCTGGCGACGATTCTGCTTCCGAAAACGATGAAGAATATCAGGAGTTGCTTGACACTGGTGGCGGTGTGATGGGAACGATTGTCATTCCTGAGATTTCAGTTGAATTACCGATTTATCACGGTACTTCGGAGACGGCGCTTGCCTCTGGGTCTGGTCATTTGTATGGTACGTCGCTACCGGTTGGTGGAGAGAACACACATTCGGTGATCACAGGCCATCGTGGCTTGGTTGAATCGCTGATGTTTACGCGACTCGATGAGATGGAGATTGGTGACGTGTTCTACATCGAGGTTATGGGGGAGACGCTTGCCTATACCGTTGACCGTATCAGTGTTATTGAACCTACTGATATTTCGCAGTTGACGATTGTGGAGGGGGAAGACCGCGTCACACTGATGACCTGCACTCCCTACGGTGTGAATACGCATCGACTGCTTGTTTCTGGTCTGCGTTCTGAGATGCCTGATGAGGCGCCATATCTTGATGACGCGCCGGGTGACGCTCGGACAATGGGCATGATTACCGCTGGTTTGATTCTTGCTGCTGGCTGGCTGCTGACTGCGTGGATTCGTCGATCACCGTGGCAGTCGATGCGACATGGCGCATTGTGGCCGCGTCATTGGTGATGTGGCGATTTCGCAG
>CAYQJZ010000012.1:8332-31794 GCA_964417995.1 uncultured Bifidobacterium sp. | reverse complement strand
GTAATCGATGGACGAATTATTTACGCTGATGCCTTCAAACGTGAGTGTATGCGCCGTTATTATGCTGGCGAATCGCCGACGGAGATTTTTCGTCAAGCAGGTCTGGATTCGCAGTTGATTGGTTACAAACGCATCGAACGTTGTATTGCGCGTTGGAAGCGCAGTGTGCCACGTAACGAGAGCGTACCTTCGCAATCTTATGGAGATGCCGCATATAAGAGTGCGTATAGAAACAGAGGTGAGCCGCGTGCACAGGTTGGTGCAAGCGCAGGTATGAGCTTGGGTACCAATACTGTTTGGAGTGGTGTAGAGGAACGAGCATCAGTTATGCCAGTCAACATCTTTGATGACGTTTCTCAACTGGTTATTGCACAGCAAGCACGCCGCATCGACGAGCTGGAGTGCACTGTTAACATGTTGCGGCGGCATTATGAGCCATACCGATCCCGTTTTTCACGTCGTTCTCAAAGGCCAGATGTGTCTAGCCAGAGGCACAATACGTCGTTGTCAACACCTCATATAGAGTCTGATTGAGCTGTGCTGAATTCGGCCTATAGCTCGAATCTGCACGGTGAGATGCATGAGATAGCGGCGAGCGTGTGAGAAGTAAAGCATCAAAGGAACAACAAAGCCAGAAACCGTGTAACGATTTCTGGCTTTTATTTGGTAGCGGGGCATGGATTTGAACCATGGACCTCTGGGTTATGAGCCCAGCGAGCTACCGAGCTGCTCCACCCCGCGCCGGCTGCTTCACGCAGCTCTATCCACAATAAGAGCCGTTTAATAAAAGTCAAATTGGCGTGTCGTGTTGCTGCTTGTGTGCAGTGGTATCTAGTATCGCCGATTTCTGTGAGTATAGAGGTCAATGACACAGAGACTCTGAACGCCGGCTGGCAATGCCTGCTATTTCAATGAATGCAGTTCCGTCATGTCAAATGTTGGATAACGTCAGGCATTTGCCATAATTAAAGCTATGCCTATCAAGATCCCCAGTGGCCTTCCAGCCAGAGACATCCTTGATTCTGAACGTATTTTCGCGTTAGAGAAGCCGGAGGCTGAGCGGCAACGCGTTCGTCCGCTCAAACTGGTGATTTTGAATCTCATGCCCAAGAAAATTGAGACAGAAACCCAGCTTTTGCGCTTGATCTCCAAATCTCCACTGCAGGTAGAGATCGACTTTATGAGAACTTCTACACATGAGGCCACGCATGTGAGTGCTGACCATCTTGTTAAGTTCTACGAACCGCTCGATGCTTTTCGAGACAATTATTACGATGGCTTTGTTGTTACCGGCGCGCCAGTAGAACACTTGCCTTTTGAACAGGTTGACTATTGGGATGAGTTCCAGGAGATTCTCGACTGGGCTGGCTCCCACGTGTTCTCTACAATGTATCTATGTTGGGGGGCAATGGGAGCACTCAATTACCGTTACGGGGTGCGCAAAGTTGACTTGCCAAACAAACTGTTTGGCGTATTCCCGCAATACTTACAAGACGAATACTGCTTCTTAACCAATGGATTTGATGAGATCGCGTTGCAACCACATTCCCGTCTTGCTGGTGTTAATGAAGACGATGTGGCGGCTAATACTGATTTACAGGTACTCACGTGGGGTCCGCGGTCTGGGCCAGGGCTGATTGCTACACGCGACTTTTCTGAGGTGTTTGCGCTTGGCCACTGGGAATACGGTAAAACCACATTGGCTGAAGAATACGAGCGTGATATGGCTAAGGGGATGACGAATGTGCCCTTCCCGGAGAACTACTATCCGCATGATGACGCCACGTTAGAGCCATTGTTCTCATGGCGTGCTCATGCCAATCTGCTGTGGCGTAACTGGCTGAACTGGGTGTATCAGACTACGCCATACGATTTGCAAGAAGTGCCGCAACTGCGTGCTGAGAAGCGCTTGGGTACTGATCGTTCAATTCGTCACGAGCCAGGTTCACCTCGTAATGACAATTTCCAACCGTTCATGACCAATGGATATGGCGTGATTTAGAAACACGTGCTCTTGTGCGCTGCCTGCCATATGTGGTTGTAAAGCTGTCCATGAACATAGAGTGTGTCTCTGTGTTTCTGGGGAGTGGTTTCGTTTGGTGGTAAGTTGCAGTTCCCCACGATCGTGTTTCTGTATCCCTGGAGCATCCAGCAGGACGGTAAGTTTGGGCTATAGTCCGTAAGTTTGCCGTATATGGGTAATAGAGGAACGCAGAGTACAGCTGCATGTTCAATGTTGCATGGAGTCGTAATGCGTCCACTATGCGGAAGGATTTTCTACAAGTTTTCTCTGCTTCTTTATCTGCCCTTCTGGGACTTTCTGGTCACGGGATTTTGGCTATGGGACTTTTGGCTGTAGATAGGTGTCTTCTACGTCGGGGAGCAGATCTGGGTTTTTGGAGCGAGTGTATTGGTGAATGGCGATCCACTAAACAGACAATGCGTCCAAATATTTGACATGAAGTGTCCGACGCGTGAGATGAATAACTAATTGTGTAGAGCAATGACTGATGTTCCATATTCAGTACTTCGTTTAGCCCTCTACAGCACGGCAATAATGCTGGACTTTTGCCGATTTTGCAGAAAAACATACCGTTAAACAATGCGTACGATCCGCTGTACAAGCTCCAGCAATACAGGTAACAACGTTGTTGCTTTACTCGCACAAAACCTTACATATAAGCATTGCTGGTTTGCGAAGAATTAAACAGGCAGTAACCGCAGAAAGACGGGGATTTACGCGTGTTTTTACCTGCATAACAGTGTGCATATAAACAACAATTAGCTGGCTAAAAGCACAACGTATGTGTTCATTAATGAGAGAAAACGACACGCTTACGCCATACAGAACTCGGTGGTATTATCCCAACCTGTTGTCAGTCAACCCTACAACCTTTAAGAACCTTCAAGGTCTGTTCGGTTTCATGACGTTCCAGTGAGCAGAATTAGCGCCGGGCGTCTCGCCGGCTCTGTGGTAACCGGAACGTCACATTCACGACATGTAGTGGACTAGACTGACAGCAGGAAGCGAAGCAGGAGGTGTGAATATGAGTGCATGGGGCACTCTCGTGCTGGCGGCCGACTCAGAGGTAGAGCTACCTTCGATCAGCGACTTCCTGCCCCCGGAGATTCTCTTTGAAGATACGCCATTCGCTATCAACCGTATTATGTTCGTGCGCATTATTGCCACGATTATTCTTCTCGCGGTCATGATTATCACGGCGAATCGCGCCAAACTGGTCCCCGGTCGGTGGCAGGGCGCCATCGAATGGGTTCTCGAGTATGTTCGCGACAATGTCGTTTATCAAGTGATGGGCGAACTGCGCGGTAAACGATATGTGCCGATGATCACCACAATCTTTATGACAATTTTGGTGTTCAATTTATGCGGCATTATCCCCGGCATGAATATCTCCGCGAACGCTACGATTGCCATGCCGTTACTGTTCGCTTTGTGGGTGCTTATACAGTACTTCCGCGCAGGCATTAGAGAACATGGACTCGGCGGCTTCTTAAAGGAAGAACTTTTTCCTAAGGGCGTGCCGTGGCCAATCTACATTATTCTTGCCCCAATCCAGTTGCTTGAACTGATTATCATCAAGCCAGTCTCACTGACTGTGCGACTGTTCGCCAACATGGTTGCAGGACACTTACTTATTGCAACCTGCTACGCCTTCACTCAGCTGTACCTGATGGAGTCCGCAGGCGTGGTGTCATCAATCGCTGGTGGCTTGTGGTTTTTTGGCGGTTTTGTATTCACGTTGTTTGAATTATTCGTAGCAGTGTTACAGGCCTACGTATTTGCCATTCTGTCCACGGTTTACATCAACCAGAGCTACCCAGACGAATAAACCCTAAAGATTTGCGGTGTCGCATTTGTGGCCCGCCCGGCATTTGTCAGATTTTCGCTAAGAAAGGACAAACTCATGGATATCATCACCCTCGCTGAAGTCGCCGGAAACATCAGCATCATCGGCTATGGCATTGCCGCATTCGGCCCTGGCATTGGCATTGGCATTGTTGTCGGCAAGGCTCTGGAAGCCACCGCTCGCCAGCCTGAAGTTGCTGGCCGTCTGCAGACCCTGATGCTGATCGGCGCTGCAATGATCGAGCTGCTGGGTCTGCTTGGTTTCGTTGCATTCATGATGGCGTAAGGGACTTGGTTCAATCGTTTACCGACGGCAACTAGTCCGGGCACAGAAAGGAGAAGTCCATGCCACTGGCTGAGGAGGAAACCTCGGGTATTAGCCTGTTTATCCCCGAAGTCTACGACATTGTGTGGTCGCTGGTCGTTCTCGTTATTATCGCCGCGGCATTCTACAAGCTGATTCTGCCGAAGTTCCAAGCCGTATTTGATGAACGCGCCGCCAAAATTGAAGGCGGTTTTGCCAAGGCTGCGAAGGCTCAGAAAGAAGCTGAGGAAACCAAGCGTCAGTACGAAGAGAAGTTGAGCGCTGCCCGTGTAGAAGCGTCGAAGATTCGCGACGATGCACGCGCCGAAGCCTCTCACATTGTTGCTGATGCCCGTGCTCGTGCTGAAACCGAAGCAGAGCAGATTGCTGCCAACGCACAGCGATCCATCGAATCGCAGCAGCAGCAGGCAATGGTAAGCCTCAAGGGGCAGGTCGGCACATTGGCGACGGCACTCGCGGGCAAAATCCTTGGCGAGAAGCTACAGGATGAGACTGTCCAGATGTCAATGATCGACCAAATGATCAACGACATGGACAAAGAGACCACCGGCAGGAAGTGACCTGCTATATGCGATGCAACGAGGTACCAAGGGAAGAGGAGGTGACACATGCGAGGAGAAGCGTCACGTATCGCTGACCGCGATGCACGTGATCGACTGGCACCAAAACTACAGGCAGCCGGTCTGAAAGCGTGGGATATTGGCAACGAGCTGTTCGCGATTACTACGATGCTCGACCAGAATTTACGTCTCGAACGCTCTCTTACCGATCCTTCCCGGTCGGTTGAAGACAAAGCCGTTCTGCTGAACAAGATTCTCGGAGGCAAAGTCGATGACATCACAATGGAGATCGTCACCGATCTCGCCGGTCGCAAGTGGAGCCGCGTTTCTCATATTGCCAATGCTGTTGAAGACTTCGGCGTAGACGCAATGATGTACTACGCCGATGCGACGGGTGACACCAAGCAGGTGTCGATCGAACTCGCACAGTTACAGTCTGCCTTGCTTAATCTGTCTGTTATACGCTCGATTCTGAGTGATATGAAGACTCCAGCACAGGCTCGCGTGAAGATGGTGCACACGCTGCTCGGTGATCAAGATGTTAAGAAGGTCACCCTCCGTCTCGCTGAATACGCTGCATACAATCCGCGCAGACGCCGTTATCTGTCGACGATCCAATGGTTGATCGACAAGTTCTCACGGCATATGGGCGAAATGATGGTCACTGTGACCGCCGCGAGTATGCTCAGTAACCCCCAGATCGACAAGCTGGGCGAGATTTATGAGAAGAAGCTCGGCCGTCCCGTATTCATCAACCTCATGGTTGACCCGGGAGTGATCGGCGGCATGCGCATCCAGCATGGCGATGAGGTAACTGACAACACCGTGATCGCCCATCTGCAGAAGCTCAAACGCACTGTACAGGCGTAACTGACACAAGACGTGACAAGTCATAGAACACAAGAAACAAGGAGTGATCATGGCAGAACTGACCATTGATCCCGCGGCGATACGCGACGCGCTCGAAGAGTTCGTCGCGTCGTACCAGCCGAGCGACACCCCCACACAAGAGGTGGGCGTTGTAGCGACGGCCGGCGACGGCATCGCACACGTGACGGGACTGCCTGGTTGCATGAACAACGAGCTGTTGTCGTTTGAAGATGGCACGCTCGGCCTGGCGTTTAACCTTGACGCCCGCGAGATCGGTGTGGTGATCCTCGGAGATTTCGCAGGCATTGAGGAAGGCCAGGAAGTTCGTCGTACCGGAGAGGTTCTCTCAGTACCCGTGGGAGACGGCTACCTCGGCCGTGTCGTTGACCCGCTCGGTAACCCCATCGACGGACTCGGCGAAATTAAAAGCGAAGGACGACGCATTCTCGAGGCTCAGGCACCTGACGTTATGCATCGTCATCCGGTTGATGAACCACTGTCTACCGGCTTGAAGGCCATCGACGCCATGACGCCGATTGGTCGCGGCCAGCGCCAGCTTATTATTGGCGACCGTCAGACCGGTAAAACAGCTATCGCTATCGATACGATTATCAACCAGAAAGCTAATTGGGAAAGCGGCGACCCGAAGAAGCAGGTGCGCTGCATCTATGTAGCTATCGGTCAGAAGGGTTCGACCATCGCTTCAGTGAAGCAGAGCCTTGAAGAATCTGGCGCAATGGAATACACCACTATTGTGGCCTCCCCGGCTTCGGATTCCGCAGGCTTTAAGTACATTGCTCCGTACACCGGCTCAGCAATCGGCCAGCATTGGATGTACAACGGCAAGCACGTGCTTATTGTTTTCGACGATCTGTCGAAGCAGGCTGAAGCTTACCGTTCAATCTCGCTGCTTCTGCGTCGCCCGCCGGGGCGTGAAGCGTACCCGGGCGACGTTTTCTACCTGCATTCGCGTCTGCTGGAACGCTGCGCGAAGCTATCCGACGATATGGGTGGCGGTTCGATGACCGGTCTGCCGATTATCGAAACCAGGGCGAACGACGTTTCTGCGTACATTCCGACCAACGTGATTTCCATCACCGATGGTCAGATCTTCCTTCAGTCCGATCTGTTTAACGCTAACCAGCGTCCGGCAGTTGACGTCGGTATCTCGGTGTCCCGAGTCGGTGGCGCTGCACAGACCAAGGCGTTGAAGAAGGTCTCCGGCACTCTGAAGATCTCACTGGCACAGTACCGTTCGCTGGAATCCTTCGCCATGTTCGCTTCCGATCTGGATGCGGCGTCAAAGGCTCAGCTGACTCGTGGTGCTCGCCTGACTGAGTTGCTTAAGCAGCCGCAGTTCTCGCCATACTCGATGGAACAAGAGGTTGTATCGGTGTGGGCTGGTACCCATGGCAAGCTCGACGATCTTGAGATCAACGATGTTCTGCCGTTCGAACGCGGCCTGCTGGATTACCTCGATCACAACACGGATATTCTCACCACAATTCGCGAGACTGAGAACTTTACCGACGAGACCGAGAAGGCTCTTGACAAGGCGATTGACGAGTTCCGCGGCACATTCGTCACCGGTGCGGGCAAGCCACTGGTTAACAAGAAGGCTGCGGTGCCTCAGCAGATCCCGGTTGAACAGGAACGTATTGTGGCCAGCGCCGAACGTCCCGAGGTTGACCCCAACAAGAATCCGATGGCAGGGGAGAAGAAGTAGGCATGGCATCGCAGCTCGCATTCAAGTCAAGGATTGCCTCCACGCAGTCGTTGGAGAAAATCTTCAACGCGCAGGAGATGATCGCGTCTTCGCACATCGCCAAGGCCCGTCAGGTCGCGATGGATTCGAAGCCGTATGCTGATGCGATCTTCGACGCCGTTCAAGCGGTGGTATCTCATGCTCACATTACTCATCCGATTGTGTGCAAGGACGAGAACAACCCTCGGGTTGCTGTTCTTGCACTGACATCGGATCGTGGTATGGCCGGTGCTTACACCTCGTCGATTATCCGTGAAACCGAGTCTCTGCTCGCCCGCCTCGATGCGGACGGTAAACACCCGGAGCTTTATGTGTATGGTCGACGCGGTGTGACGTACTACAAGTACCGCAACCGTGACATTGCGCAGACATGGGAGGGTGACACCGACAAGCCTGGCGTTGAAATAGCTGACGCCATTTCCACTGCGTTGATGGACGCCTATATGAAACCGGCAGATGAGGGCGGTGTTTCTGAGCTGTATATCATCTACACCGAGTTCATCAATATGGTGGTCCAGAAGGTACGTGTGTTACGCATGCTTCCAGTGGAACTCATCCAGGAGGATGTGCCTACGGAAGGTCCCGATGAGACTTCTACGCAGGATGCTTCGCCACTGTACATGTTTGAACCCGGTCTCGAAGAAGTACTCGATGTGGTACTGCCGAAGTACATTCGTTCGCGTATCCACGAATGCTTGTTAGAGGCGGCGGCTTCGGAGACGGCAAGCCGACAGAACGCCATGCATACTGCAACCGATAATGCCCGCAAGTTGATTGACGATCTCACGCGACAGCTTAACGCTTCACGCCAGGCGTCGATTACGCAGGAACTCACTGAAATCGTCGGCAGTGCCGACGCGCTGAATACAGAGGAAGAATAGGAACGCGAAATGGCTGAGAATCAGACTACAGCGGCTCCCCAGAGCACGGCGGACATGCCGCCGATCACCGGACGCGTGACGCGTATCCAGGGATCGGTTATTGATGTCGAGTTCCCGGTGGGCCACCTGCCCGATATCTACAACGCCCTGATTGTAGGTATTAACAATGTGGGCAGCACTGAGGGTGAAAACATCCATGAGATCACACTTGAGGTTGAGCAGCACCTTGGTGATTCCACTGTTCGAGCTGTTGCATTGAAGCCAACTGATGGCCTGGTGCGCGGCGCCACGGTGATCGACACCGGCGGCCCGATTACTGTTCCAGTCGGCGATGTGACCAAGGGTCATGTGTTCGATGTATCGGGCAACATCCTGAACCTCAAGGATGACGAAACCGTTACTGTGACCGAGCGTTGGCCAATTCACCGCAATCCTCCGGCATTCGACCAGCTCGAGTCGAAGACCCAGATGTTTGAAACCGGCATCAAGGTAATCGATTTGCTGACCCCTTATGTACAGGGCGGCAAGATTGGTCTGTTTGGTGGCGCAGGCGTTGGTAAAACCGTGCTGATTCAGGAAATGATTCAGCGTGTGGCTCAGAACCACGGTGGTGTGTCGGTGTTCGCGGGCGTTGGCGAACGTACCCGTGAAGGTAACGACCTGATTGGCGAAATGGAAGACGCCGGCGTTTTGGAGAAAACCGCACTGGTCTTCGGTCAGATGGATGAGCCTCCGGGGACTCGTCTGCGTGTTTCGCTGACTGCTCTGACAATGGCCGAGTACTTCCGCGATGTGCAGAACCAGGATGTACTCTTGTTCATCGACAACATCTTCCGCTTTACTCAGGCAGGCTCTGAGGTGTCCACACTGCTTGGCCGTATGCCATCCGCTGTGGGTTACCAGCCGAACCTTGCTGACGAAATGGGGTCGTTGCAGGAACGTATCACCTCGACCCGTGGTCATTCGATTACCTCGCTGCAGGCTATTTATGTGCCTGCCGATGATTACACTGACCCGGCTCCAGCAACAACCTTCGCTCACCTGGACGCTACCACCGAGCTTTCACGTGATATTGCGTCGAAGGGTATTTATCCGGCTGTCGATCCGTTGGCTTCAACCTCGCGAATCCTTGATCCGCGCTATGTTGGCCAGGCTCACTATGAGTGCGCGAACCGTGTTAAGGCTATCCTTCAGCGCAACAAGGAGCTGCAGGACATCATCGCCTTGATCGGTATCGACGAGCTTGGTGAGGAAGATAAGACCACCGTCAATCGTGCCCGTAAGATCGAGCAGTTCCTTGGACAGAACTTCTATGTGGCTGAGAAGTTCACTGGTCGTCCGGGTTCCTATGTGCCGGCAGAAGAGACCATCGAAGCATTCACTCGCATTTGCGACGGTGTTTACGACGAGGTTCCGGAACAAGCGTTCTCCGGCATTGGCGGTATCGACGATCTTGAGCGCAATTGGCACGATATGCAGAAGGAATATGGTGAGTGATGGCTGATTCGATCATGCAGGTGAACATCGTTGCCGCCGATCACCCTGTGTGGACCGGGCAGGCGAGTTCCGCTGTCATCCCCGCGTATGAGGGCGCGATGGGCATTCTGCCCGATCATCAACCGTTGCTTACGCTGTTCGACGACGGCATCGTCAAAGTTGTCGATCCGCAGGGTGAACGGCATGAGTTTGAGGTGAGTGAGGGATTCATCTCCTTCGACTCGAATAAACTCACCATCGCTGTTGAACGTGGTCGTGACGTGGTACGTCGTGTTGCTGATACAGCGTCCAATTCCGGTGATTCCAACACACAAGCGGAAGCTTAAACCAACGGTTTAGTTTGCGTTAATATCCATGAGTCAGGGGCGGCGCCGATTGGTGCCGCCCCTACGTTATTGCAATGATTGCAGTGCTGACGTGCAGGTTTTGTGCCCCTGACTTCTTGACCTATAGCCCAACTTCTTAACTTGTTGTTGTTTAAGGCAGCTCCTCCGGTTGTTGTTTGTGCTGGCGGATCTGCTTGCAGCTTGCAGTTATAAAGGGATGACTGACTGATTAATTAATAGTTGATTGAGCGGCTTAATTGTGCATTGCGATAGAGGGCATTACAGTGGTGGGTTGTGCGAATTATAGTTGCCGACTGCTCTGCTGAATACTCTGGCCGTTTATCTGCGTTGTTGCCTCCTGCACGGCGTGTGCTGTTGATAAAAGCTGACAATAGTGTGCTGATTTTCTCTGAATTAGGCTCATACAAGCCACTGAATTGGATGACGGCTCCCTGTACTATTCGTCGAATCGATCCCCACGACGTTACTCACAATGACGCAGACGATAGCGGTGCCTCAGCAGACGGCAATGATGCAACCAGTAATGCAGAAGCGATACTGCGAGTGAGTGCGGACAAATCCAGCGATATTCTCGAAATCACGTTGTATCACGTCTACAGTGATGAAACGTACGATCTTGGTGACGATCCAGGATTGGTTAAAGACGGTGTCGAAGATCATCTGCAACGTTACTTGGCTGAACAGATTGAACGCATTGGCAAAGGGGCTACGCTCATACGGCGTGAATACCCGACAGCTATTGGGCCGGTAGACATTATGGCGCAAGACGCTGATGGTGCACATGTAGCAATTGAAATCAAACGTCACGGCGGTATTGACGGTGTTGAACAACTGACTCGATACTGTGAATTACTCAACCGAGACCCGTTATTAGCGCCGGTTCGTGGCATCTTTGCTGCACAAACAATTACTCCACAGGCTCGAGTGCTGGCACAAGACCGTGGTTTTGAATGCTTAATCCTTGACTACGACGAAATGCGTGGTGCTGACAGTGATGAAATCCGCTTGTTCTAACAAATAAGTCCGCAATTCATATAACATGAGCGGCCCGTGGAATCAATCCACAGACCGCTCACTGTTTTATCAACGACGTCGATAGTTTTTTAGTACGCAGCCAAGATATCGATAACGAATACCAGTGTTGCGTCGCCAGGAATATCACCTGAGCCATCTTCGCCATAAGCCAGATCAGACGGAATAACCAACAGAACCTGCGAGCCAACTGTCTGGCCAGCCAGGCCTTCGGTCCAGCCGGTGATCACACTATCCAGCGAGAAATCAATAGGTTCATCGTCCCATGAAGAATCGAACTGCGTACCGTCAAGCAGCCAACCCGTGTAGTTAACACGCACGGTATCGTCTTCTTCAACTTCATCGCCTTCACCCTTGATCAGCGTTTGAACCACAAGTTCATCAACGTCACCCTGACCGTTCATATCGATAGAAGGCTTGCCGTCATCGTCCAATGTCACAATCGGCAGGTCGTCTGGAATATCAGTAACTGTCTCGCCCTCGGCGCGTTCGTAATCTGTTGACTTTGACACAATCGTCATCACCCAGATGTACGAGGATTCATCATCGTTCTGTCCTACAGCAAAGGTGGAGTTTACCTTCTGCTCTGAAATCAGCTCATACAGTGCTGAAGCTTCAATATTGTCTTGTGAAACCAGAGCTGAGCAGTCCGGGGTATCGTCTTCCCACGTGCTCATGAGTTCAGAGCCGTCTTCAGTGTTAACAACAATCGACTGCATACAAACGCGGTCACCGACCTCAACCTGATCGCCGTCGCCTTCCTGAAGAATAAGGTAAGCGCCGTCTTCAACAGTCATCGGGGTATACAGAGAAATTTCCGGCTTTTCACCGAGTTCACCTTCGGCGGTGATGCCGGTGAGCTGATTAAGATCGTCCAAAAGAGACTCGCTGGACTCTGAGTCGTCACTGCACGCCGCAAGGCTGCAGCACAGTGCCAGTGAACTGACTACAGCGAGAGCCTTTGCTGTCATCGTGTGAATTCTTCTATTAGGCATGGGAACAACAGTACCGCCTCTTCATGATTTTCGACTATTCTCGGGTGGAGTATGGCGAAGACTGTAGAATGGCTGATGTTATGACTGTAGAAGAACTCGAACATGAAAAGCCAAAGACCCCGTCCGGGCCAAGCCGCCATGCCAAAATCATGCGTGGCATAGTCACACCTGTGTTCGGGCTGATTGCTGTGGTATGCATCGTTTTTGGCGTACTGAACGCCACAATATGGAGCCCCAGCGTTGAAATTACTGCGAAAACGCAGGTTTCTGACAGCAGGTATATCATCACTGATCCCGGTGTTTTGGGTCTTGTTGACGACAATGTGAGTGTAACTGTTCAAGGCAGTGATTCTGCATCCACAGTATGTGTAGCTACCGGTTCCGCTAAAGATGTGAGCGGATGGTTATCAGGCGAATCATACGTGCGTATTACCGGTATGAGTAATTGGACGGCGCTGTCAACAGCCGAGGCCAGCGCACAGGGGGAAAGCGCTGAAGGCGATAATGACGTTGCTTTTGAAAATTCAGATATGTGGACAAGCGTGGAATGCGGTGAAGGTACCGTTACGTTGAACGCTACTGACGAGGATTCCACACAGATAGCGATTATTGATCTTGGAGAAGATGCAACTGATGCATCTATCTCCATGTATTGGTTCCGCACGGAAGTTCCTGATTTTGCTATGCCACTGTATTTTGTTGGCGGACTGTGCATTGTTTTAGCAGTGCTGTCGGCAACAGTGTTTGCCATGCCGGCAAGCAAGCGTCGTAACAAGCGCGTCGTGCAAGGTCAGAGTACTGCCGGCGATGTTACACATGAGAATGTTGATGCTACTACTGTTGTTCCGTCTGCGGCGGGCGATGCTACTGGAGAGATTACTGGTGTAACTGAAGCTGCTGGCACTGAGCCAGCAACCGGCGGTGCATCTACGATCCCGACTCGAACAAAGCGTCGCCGTCGTCACGCGCGGCATAGCGGTGGGCAGAGCACGGTGCCAGAAGTTAAGCAGACTGGTACAACGGCACCGGTTGTAGTGGACTTTGGAGCCCGCAACATGGTTGCTAATCCGATGGCAACAGGAGCATCCAACAACGTGGGTGACGCAACTGGTAGTGGCACGCCGGATGCAGGTACATCAATTACTGCCACTACACCATCATCTGGCGCGACAAACGCCCATACCGAAGCGGAAAATACAACGGTGATCTCGCAAGACGAGCTGGCTGCGTATTTTGCACGTTTAGCTCAGGAATCACCGGAGATTGCTGGTCAATCGACGCAAGATTCATCCAGTTCTGACATCGGCTGGGGGTATGGCACAGGGTCGGTTGACAGCGACAATGCGGAGAGGAGGTCGTGACAGTGCGTTTGCAAGCAAAGAAAATAGCCGCTGCGCTGATGGCTATGTCACTGGCCTTCGGATTTTCCGCCTGCGAGGGGCAAGTGCCGTCGCCTGAATCCAACTCAAGTGCGGATCAGTTGCCTGATCTGACCGAAGAACAAGAAGAGCAGATTCGTACTGCCATCCTTGACGCATACGACGAATCGATTGATGAACTGAGCACAGACGGTTTGTCTGACTTTTTGACCGGCCCGATGCTTGAGGTACACACTAGTCGAATCAAGGTTGCGCAATCCACTGGAAGTATAGATTCTCTGGCAATAATTCCTGACGATATTGAACAGACAATTATTCCGGTTGATTCTGGTTGGCCACGCACGGTGTATTCGATTACCACAACAACTGACGACCAGCAGTCAATGCGTCTTCTGGTATTCACTCAGGAATCAGCGCGCGAAAACTACAAACTGTGGGGTGTGGTGCGACTGTTTTCGGGTACCGAGCTGCCAAGCTTTACGATTCCGTCAATCGGCTCGCAAATGGGTACCGTTGACGACGAGGGCCTGGTTGCCACGCCACAAGAGGCCGTTGAACATTATGCCGATGTTTTGGAAAACGGTGAAGACAGCGAATACGCGAGTGAGTTTGCTGATGACTTGCTGCGCGACTATTTGACCACGCTGACTGAAACCGTGCAAGAGGGCATGGAACTCAACGATGGTACGCAGGAACAGACGTTTACTGCAGACGTTGATTCGATTACAGTGATGCGGTCAAGTGACGGCGGCGACCTGGTAGTGGCACAAATCACCTCTGAGTGGACGCGTGAAGCTGGCGAAGGCCGTTCAGCAATGACTGCATCTGATGCTGAAGAAGCACTGCTTGGCGATGAAGATACGACCGACACAATATTCGTCACCTACGTGAATATTATCGCGCTGTATATTCCGCCAGAAGATTCAGGCGAGCAGATTATTGCTGTGGGCGCTGAACGCCAACCGATCAGCGTGGAAGCACTGTAATCCAGTTCCACGTTAGTTCTACGTTGCAATGTGTAGCTCTGGTACATGTAG
Source organism: uncultured Bifidobacterium sp. (assembly GCA_964417995.1). Classification (GTDB taxonomy): domain Bacteria; phylum Actinomycetota; class Actinomycetes; order Actinomycetales; family Bifidobacteriaceae; genus Bifidobacterium. The sequence goes on along the minus strand of CAYQJZ010000012.1, from coordinate 17,238 downwards.
TTCTGGTACCTGTAACGCAACGTTACGTGTATGCAGAAGCTAAGAGTCAGGTAAGCAGTTTGGCCGCTGGGGAAGCTGTACATATGGCAGCGTGAAACGGTGTAAGTTGTGAACCAGTACTTGCGTACAGATGTTTGGAGGCACAATGGCAGGTCGTCAGAACGGTCAGAACCAAGTTAACCCCGGAATTTCTCTGGCAGGAGCTGTGGACCTTGAATCACTCAAGCACAAGGTTAAGGCTGAGCCAGGGCAGACGGGTGGTGCTCCTGCGGCGGCAGGTTATGTGATTGACACCTCAGAAAACACGTTCCAGTCGATGGTGCAAACCTCGTCTACATTTCCGATTTTGCTGCTGCTATGGGTAACAACTGACGATCGTCTGTTCCCTATGGCCAAGAAGTTAGGCGACGCTGTAAACGCAATGAATGGGCAGTTACAGATGTCGCGTATTGATATTGCTGAGAATCCCTCCATCGCTCAGGCTTTGCAAGTACAGGGTGCTCCAGCATTGTTCGCCTTGATCGGTGGTCGCCCAATGCCGCTGTTGCAAGGGTTGCCATCAGATACTGAATTGGAGCAGATCGTTGACGAAGTACTGCCACAGATTGTGCAGGTTGCACAGCAGTCTGGCGTAACTGGCACTGCACCATATTCAGGTGATCCAGACGAAGACTGTAACGACACAGGTACTGGTGTGCCGCCTGAACATGAAGAAGCACACGCGTTGGCACAACAAGGCGACTATGTTGGTGCTGCCGAAGCATATGGCAAGGTACTGGAAGCTAACCCCAGTGATGCATTAGCTGCACGTGAACGTGCCAAGGCATTATTGCTGTCGCGCTCAGCACAGGTTGATGTACGTGAAGTTCGAGCACTTGCTGCGGCTAAGCCAGATGATTTGGAAGCACAGATGGCTGTTGCTGATGTTGATATGATCGGCGGACAGATTCAAGATGCTTTTGATCGACTACTGGATTACCTGTCGGCAGGGCATCGCGATCAAGTTGAACCAATTCGTGAACGTTTGCTGGAATATTTTGCAATTCCTGATCCGTCTGACGAACGTTTGAGGCGCGCACGTCGTCGTCTGGCCACGTTGATGTACTGATTTGTTGGTGCAGACGTGTTCAGCCATAGGCACATGCCGACGTATACGTGGCAGTGTGCGTAGCGTATGTAGATGATAGGTGTTGTCTCCTCACCACGCTAGGGCGCTGCTAGTGCTTATTCGTTGTCTGCGTGTGCTCTGCGTCGGGCCTCGGCGGCGTAGAAGGCTTCTTCGGGTGCATACGATTGGCGCCAAACATTTGCTGGAACTGCGGTCCACTATTGGCAAGTTCCTGCTCAAACTCGTTTTTCCATTGCGAGTAGGGATGTGCCGCCAGTCCGTCGTTGGAGAATCGCAACTGGTCGGTGACTTCGGTGATACAGAATGAGGGAATCATCAGGTTGGTAACCGGGCCGCTGCGTTCTGCCTCGGCGATAATCAGTGGTGCATTCTTCCCGCCAAATACGTCAATGCTCCAGCCATCCTCATCAATCCAGGCGGAATAGCGGTTTTTGATAATGATGTCACCGCCGCGTTTAATGAGTTCTGCAGCAATACGAGTGTCGATCTCCCGTTCAGCTTCATATCGGGTACCGCCCACAGACGGGCCTTTAACAGTGACGGATGCATGACGGAATGAATCGCAGTATTGACTGAGCACGTCGAGCGGATCAGTGTCTGCAGTCATGGCAATGCGTACAGAACGCGTTTGTAAACGAACCCGTAATGCGTAATTATCAGCGTGAACGTAATAACTTTGCACGATTAACGTCGGCGCATCACCGTCATCGAATTGAGGTGGCATTTCTTGGCAGAAAAACCGGCGCTCGTACTCGAAATCATCCATGGACCCAGTTTAGTGCGATATAACGCCACAATGTGGCAATCTCACAATATGGTCGCAATATGGACGAGAGAAAGTGGCGCTTTCTAAAAAACACAATTAGCGACATACGTCACGTTTGCGTGTAAAGTAAGTCAAGCATGGGTCCGTAGCTCAGTGGATAGAGCGTCTGTCTCCGGAACAGAAGGTCGAGGGTTCGATCCCCTTCGGGCCCACTACGAATGGCGGAATTTCAACGGTTTTCTGTTTGTTCTTTTGCGGGTGCTCGTTGATCGCGCACATTTGGCCTATAGTCCGTGTTTTTCGCTGTCGGTAGACTGACAGTATTCATGTCAGGATTCACGTCAGGTTGATGAAAGAAGGCTTATGGTGTCTGCAGAGGAGAAGCGGGCGTCGGTCGTGCGTTTAGCAAAGCGGCAGATTATTGACGTGTTGTGGAAAACCGCGAACATCGAGGTCGACGGTATTACGTTCCCTGACACTCAGGAGATTTTTGATGGTCGCGCTCCCGCAGGTATGGATGTAGATGACATTATCGCTGTGAATAACATCAAACGTGCGTGGATGTTCCTGTTCAACAACATTGATCATCCTGTCGATTGGGCATATGTGTCCGAGTACAACCGGATTGTTGGCGAGGGTCTGGTGGACGCTGCCGGCGGTCTGCGCACTTACGACGTGCGTATCGGAGGTACGAACTGGGTACCGGATTTGCCCAGTGTTGAATCCTCACGTGATCGAATCAGCAAGTTACAGCACGCTGATCTCTCTGCCGAGGAACGAGCAGTCGACATGTTTTGCGCGATTACTCGCGGTCAATGGTTTTCGGACGGTAATAAGCGTACGGCTTTAATGGTTGCGAATCACGTGTTGGTGAATGCCGGCGTGGGCGTGTTTGCAATTGCTCCTGACTTGAAAAGAGAGTTTACAACCCTGCTGTTGGATTATTACGAGTCGAATAATGCAACCGAATTGTCGGCGTGGCTGGTGGATAACGCAATAGAGCGTCTGCCTGGAGGTCTGACTGATTCTGAACGACGAAACCGAACTGCAATGGCTTGATGTGATACGTCGGCGTGTTCCCGTGTTCCTACGTTCCTGTTCCCGTCATGCGGAACGGCGTTAATTCGTAGAAATAGTCGGGTGTTATTGTGGCGCACAATGGGTACCGACGGAAGATCTTCAGTGGTGAAACACTGAAATGTGATATGTCAGAAGTCGCGCCGATGTCGTGTCAAGACATACAGATTTGTAGGAGAAGTTCATGAACGAGACCATTAAGGAAATTGCCACATCGTCTGCTCCAACTGCGTTAGGAGCTTACAGTCAGGCTGTTGCTGTGAACAATCTGGTTTTTGTTTCCGGGCAGTTGGGTATTGACCCAGAAACCGGCTCGCTTGTGGGTGATACAGCCGCTGAGCAGGCTGCGCAGGCGCTAAAGAATATTTCTAACATTCTTGCTGCCGCTGGTACGGATATGACCAAGGTGGTGCGAGCAACGATTTATTTGAAGAATGTCGACGATTTCGCCGATGTTGACTCTGTATATTCCAAGGTGTTTATCGGTACAGTAAAGCCTGCACGCTGCGCTTTCGGCGGTAATGATATCCCCAAGGGCGCTCTTGTAGAGATTGACGCCATCGCTGTAATCTGATTCCTGATCTGTTGACAATTAACAGCTTGATCACCATGTGTGGGTGTCAGGTCAGCTATTCGGCTACTTGATACTCGGTTGTTTGGCTGCGTTCGTGTGTCATACCCAGACCCACAGTGGCAGCAGAAGCAGCGTCAGATGTGCGATGAATTGAGCTGGCCGCGTCCTCCGCGTTGCTGTTTGTCAAGAGTAATCATTGGCAATTCCGCACACGGTTTAAGGTGTCTGTGTGCCCAGTAGACTGTGAAGAATGAGTCCAGAAGCGCTGAGTGAACTGATTTGCCGTATCGCCCATGATCTTGCCAAGCAAGGACGGGCTGGAAACCTGACTGACGACCTGATTCCGCCTGTCGAAAAACTGACTGTGATGCGCCCTAAAGACCGTGCACACGGTGACTGGGCGTCGAATATTGCTATGCAGCTAGCCAAGAAAGCTGGTATGAAACCACGTGATCTTGCTGAGCTGTTTGTTGAGGCATTGAGCAAGGCCGATGGTATTAATGGCGTTGACGTGGCAGGCCCCGGCTTTATTAACATCACTCTTGATTCTGCTTCTGCCGCTGCTGTAGTGGACGCAGTTCTTGCTGAGGGAACACAGTTCGGTCGTAATGATCATCTTGGTGGACAGACACTGAACCTTGAATTTGTGTCTGCAAACCCCACTGGTCCGATCCACATTGGCGGCACTCGTTGGGCGGCTGTCGGCGATTCTATGGCACGTGTACTTGAAGCCAATGGTGCCAAGGTCGTACGCGAATACTATTTCAACGATCACGGTGAGCAAATCAACCGTTTTGCTAAGTCCCTTGTTGCAGCCGCGCATGGTGAGGAATGCCCCGCCGACGGTTACCGTGGTGTGTATATCGACGAGATTGCTGCTCGTGTGATTACTGAAGCGCAAGCTGACGGTGTGGATGTGTTAGCACTGCCGCGTGTTGATGGTGGTGTTGACAAAGACGGCAATCCGCTGGGCGAAGGTGATTCAGAACAGCGCGAGGAGTTCCGCCGTCGAGCAGTGCCGATGATGTTCGATGAGATCCGCAAATCGATGCGTGATTTCCGCGTCAATTTTGACGTATGGTTCCACGAGAACAGCCTGTATGAGGACGGCGAAGTTGAACGCGCAATGGCAGATTTACGTGAGCGCGGCGATATCTACGAGAAAGACGGTGCTACATGGTTTGCGTCTACGCATCATGGCGATGACAAAGACCGCGTTATCGTCAAATCTGACGGCAACTATGCGTATTTTGCTGCTGATATCGCCTACTATCGCAACAAGCGCCATCGCGAGAAGAATCCCGCAGATGTAGCCATCTACATGCTCGGTGCGGACCATCACGGCTACATTGGCCGCATGATGGCAATGTGTGCCGCATTCGGCGACGAGCCGGGCACGAATATGCAGATTCTCATTGGACAGTTGGTCAATGTGATGAAAGATGGCAAGCCTGTGCGCATGTCAAAACGCGCTGGCAACGTAGTAACCATCGACGATCTAGTTGAAGCCGTGGGCGTAGACGCAGCGCGTTATTCACTGGCACGCACTGACTACAACACGCCTGTTGACATCGATCTTGACTTGCTTGCCTCACACACTAACGAGAACCCCGTGTATTACGTGCAGTATGCGCACGCGCGCAGTTGCAACGTGGCACGTAATGCGGCAGATGCCAACATCACTTACGAAGGTGCTGATTTGGCGTTACTCGACACCGAAGCAGATGGCGAAGTGCTGGCGGCACTTGCTCAATGGCCGGCTGTGTTGTCACAGGCTGGCGACATGCGTGCTCCTCATCGTGTGGCTCGCTATCTTGAAGAACTTGCTGCCACCTATCACAAGTGGTACAACGTTGAGCGCGTAGTGCCGATGGCATTAACAGACCCGGAGGAACGTCAGGATGAAGCTGCTCGCGAGGCTCTGCGCATTGCTAAATGCCCCGAGGCTGCTCGAGCATCGGCACGACTAAAACTCAACGACGCTGTACGCACAGTAATTGCCGCAGGTCTTGACCTGCTCGGTGTTATCGCACCAGAAAAAATGTGAGGTGCTGCACGTTCATTAGACCATTAGTCCCAGCAACTAATGGTCTAATGAACGCATTGCACAGCTGTAACAGTCAACAGTCCATACAGTCTGCGGTTGTCAATGGTGCAGCATTGTAAAGCCTCGAAAACGTGGAAGAAAGAAGACAAGAATGGCAGTCACCCCCATCTGGCCTCAGGCAACAGCAATAAATGCTGACGGTGAATTGACCTTCCACGGACGAACAGCAGAAAGCTTGCTCGACGAGTTCGGTTCGCCGCTATACGTACTCGACGTCGATGAGTTCGATACGCGTGCTCGCCGATTTGTTCAAGCTGCCGCGGACGCTTTCCACAATGCAACCACACACGTCAGCTATGCTGGCAAAGCTTTTCTTTCCCGCCGCATAGCACGTATTGCTGCTGACGCCGGCATGCTGATCGACACTTGCACAATGGGGGAGATGCGTATCGCACTCGCTGCAGGTGTTCCCGGTCGCCGACTGGTGTTGCACGGCAACAATAAATCCGATAAAGAAATCGCCTACGCTATCGAGAACGGATTCAACAAAATCGTTGTTGATTCACCTGATGAACCAGCTCGCATTGCTACTATCGCCCATACGCTCGGTCGCCGCGCTCGCGTCATGCTGCGTGTAACTTCTGGCATTCATGCTGGAGGTCACGAATTCATCTCCACCGCGCATGAAGATCAAAAATTTGGTGTGTCACTGTTACCTGCTGGTATTGATGCCACTGTGCTGGGAGTGCTCGACAATTTAACACCGCTTACTCCCGCTGCGGCGAATGCGCGCGTGGTAGAGAAAGATGATACTGTCACCTGCGGTGCTACCAGTACAGCTTCACGTCATGGAGGAACAGGAAGTGCTGCTGCTCGCAGGGTGCGCTACGACGTGCGTTATCCGTATGATTTACGCTCTGAGGATGTTCCTGACAGTGATCGCGCATACGCTTCCGCCATGGAGGCTGTAGCTGACGGCTCTGCTCTTGCTGTACTCAAAGATATTCTCAGTCGCGATGATCTTGAACTGGTCGGTATTCACTCGCATATCGGTTCTCAAATCCACGACGCGAACGCCTTTATTCAAGCAGCCAAACGCATGATGCTACTGCGTAAAACCTTCTACGCCACCGATGGTTACGTATTGCCTGAGGTTGACCTTGGTGGAGGTTACTCGGTGGCTTACACCGATGGCGAAGACTCGATGAATATTGACGTAGAACTTCAGCGGTTGGCTGATGCTGTGACAGAAACAAACCGTGCGTTCGGTATGCCTACACCAGTGATTTCCTTTGAACCGGGACGATGGATTGCTGCACCTTCTGGCGTGACGTTATACCGCGTGGGCACAGTGAAGCCAGTTCATCTGCCGCCAGATTCGGTGGACTCGCAGGGCAATGTGATTAACGGACGCGTCTATGTATCGGTAGACGGCGGTATGAGCGACAATATTCGACCGGCACTATACGGTGCTCATTACACAGCTCGTTTGGCTAATCGCGTGGGTTCTCAGGAAACAGTGCTTGCCCGTGTGGTGGGGGTACACTGTGAATCTGGCGATATTGTTGTTCACGAATGCCGCCTGCCGCGAGATATTCACCGTGGCGATATTCTCGCTGTTCCGGTATCCGGCGCGTACGGTCGCACAATGGCTAGTAATTACAATCAGGCATTGATTCCTGCCGTTGTAGCAGTGGACACCGAAGGTGCACGAGTAATGATGCGTCGGCAAACCATTGATGATCTATTGGCGTTAGACATGGACTAATGCCAGGTAAGAATAAAAATCAGTAAAAGAACAGGCAAGGAACAGTTTTCCGCTGTGAGACATGAGCCGCGTTTATAGGAATTATTTCGTAGGATGAGATGCGATCACGCAGTTTACAAGGAAAGGACTCTTGTGGTACAGCACAACGAAGCCCCTATTCGCGTTGGACTACTGGGAGCAGGTACTGTCGGCTCACAAACTGCTTGCCTGTTGGTTGAGCAGAAAGACGAACTCTCCTGCCGCATTGGCCGTGATATTGAACTTGCCGGTGTCGCATGCCTTAACCCTGACAAAGTGGACTTTCCGTGGATTGATCGGTCGCTGCTAACTGACGACACTATGAGCGTGGCTACTAACGCCGATATTGTTGTGGAACTGATCGGTGGGCTGGAACCGGCACGTACTTTTGTGCTGGCCGCTATCAACTCGGGCGCTTCCGTGGTTACCGCTAACAAGGCTTTACTCGCCAAGTTCGGTCCTGAACTGTACCAGGCTGCTGCAGAAAAAGGCGTAGATATCTACTTTGAGGCCGCTGTTGGTGGTGCGATTCCGATTGTTCGTCCGCTGCGTGAATCGTTGGTGGGAGACACCGTGACCAGCATGCTGGGCATTGTCAATGGAACAACCAACTACATTCTCGACGAGATGACCACCAAGGGTCTTGATTTTGACGTTGCACTCAAGCAGGCTCAAGAGAAAGGCTACGCTGAGGCTGACCCCACTGGTGATATTGAAGGCGAAGATGCGGCGAACAAGGCCGCTATTATGGCCACACTCGCCTTCCACACTGATGTGAGCATTGACGATGTGACCGTGGAAGGTATTACACGTGTGACCGCTGATGATATTGCTGCTGCCGCCGCTGAACATAAAGTGGTGAAGCTGCTGTCCGTGGTAGAAAATGGAGACGCCGGTGTTTCTGCACGCGTATATCCGGCATTGATTGATGAGAACCATCCGCTCGCCTCTGTTCACGGTAGTTTCAACGCAGTATTTGTTAAAGCTGATGCTGCTGACGACTTAATGTTCTACGGTCGTGGTGCTGGCGGTGCGCCAACCGCTTCTGCTGTTGTTGGCGATGTAGTGACAGTTGCTCGCCATATTGCGCAAGGCTGCACTGGCCCTGTTATTCCGATGTATCGCGACCTGCCTAAGGCTCCGGCTGAGTCCTTAAAGGCTGTGTTTGCTGTTCGATTCCTTATTCATGACAAGCCTGGCGTTCTTGCTGCTATCGCTGCCGAATTTGCTGAGCGTGGAGTGTCAATTAATGGAGTCAATCAAGACCTGAAGCCGACATTGCATGATCCTGGATACTCCGGTGAACTACAGCAGTTGCGCATTGTTACGCATATGACTGACGAAGTAACGTTGCGCGAAACTGTTAAGGCCGTGTGCAACCTCGATTTTGTTAGCGGCGAACCATCAATTTTGCGTGTTCTTGACTGATCTTCGGCCCGTGCAAACACTGCGCGGGCCTTGCTGTAACTGGCCTGGTGCTCGGATAGTTGGATAGGAGAACGAGATGACCCCAATATGCCGCACTGT
>CAYQJZ010000012.1:0-8232 GCA_964417995.1 uncultured Bifidobacterium sp. | reverse complement strand
CTGGTGCTCGGATAGTTGGATAGGAGAACGAGATGACCCCAATATGCCGCACTGTGCGTGTGCGCGTACCTGCTACTAGTGCCAACTTGGGTTCCGGTTTTGACACAGTGGGTTTGGCACTCGACTACCACGACGAGCTTACCTTCACATTGAATGACGATAACAACAATCGTGGTAGTGGTAGCAGTGGTTGCGATAGAGCTGTGCAGGTTGTTATCGACGGTGAAGGTGCAGACACACTGCCACGTGATGAAACTCATCTGGTTGTTTCCACTTTTCGTCGCGCGTGCCGCACTTTTGGCCTCGATCGTCTCAATTTCACACTAGAAGCGCACAATCATATTCCGCAAGCTCGCGGTATGGGCTCATCAGCTGAAGCAATTGTTGCAGGTATCGCGGCAGCAGCGGCCTTTGCGCAAGACGGCTCGCTCAATCGACAGGCCATTTTTGATCTTGCCGCCACCATTGAAGGTCATCCTGACAATGTTGCTCCTGCAGTCTTCGGTGGGCTAACCGTCTCATGGGATTTTTCTACAGCAGAAGGCGTCGGGTCAGTGCCCATTCCGGGGGGCGAGCCGCTGACTGGAGGTTTTCATACCGTCAACTATCCGGTTGATTCAGCGATTACTGCCGCTGTTTTTGTTCCTGATTATGAGTTGTCAACAGAAAAAGCGCGTCAGGCGTTGCCTGCACAGGTTTCGTATCGTGATGCGATCTACAACGTATCGCGAGTGTCGCTGCTTCCTGCTGCAATGGCTCCCGCATCAGTAACAGCGGTTACCGCTGTCAACGGCAGTACCAGTGCGTTCAATGGTACTTCTGAAGGTTCGGCTGATAGCACGCTCAATTCTGTAGAACTTTCGGCCACGTCGAATACGCTGCTGTATGCGGCAACACAGGATCGTTTGCACCAGCCATACCGCGCTGCTTTGATGGAACCGTCGTGGACGTTGATTAAAAAATTACGTGCTCTCGGCTATGCGGCCGCTGTTTCGGGTGCTGGTCCATGCGTATTAGTGTTGCATCATGGCGATGCGCGTGAACAGATTAACGCTGTTGCATCTGAGGAATTATCGTCCGGGCATTGGAAGGTTTTACATTTGCCTGTTGACACAGCTGGTGTCACAGTTGAACGCTCGTAAAAGCAGCTGATCATATCTGTGTTGTGCAGAGCATGTTGTAGCTGGCGTGATGTTTTGTTTTGCCGAGAGTAGTTGCGTTTGATCTGGTTGTAACGGGCTTTGTTGCAGATGTGTACTGCAACCCTTGCGTAACATTTTGCTGTTTCACCAGGTTGTAAACGTGTTTCTTCTGTGTAGTCAGCAGTGCGCTACAGTGGGCGGTATGACGATTCCGCTGATTCTCGCTTCTCAGTCCATGCCACGTCGCAACGTTCTCTATTCTGCGGGTGTGTGTCCGACTATTCGTGTTTCTCACGTTGACGAACCAGCTGCATTGAGTGATGCTGCCGCACAACAAAAAGTTACCGTTGACGAGTTAAGTGTTGAACAGCGAGTGACAATTCTTGCTCAGGCTAAGGCTCGTGCTGTCCAACGCGCTTATCGAAATGTTGCTGACACTGCTGCTGCATCGCGTGGTGAATGTGTTGTGGCGTATCCATTACAGGCAGAGAATGTCGGCGCTGCTGACGATACACGTGGCACGATGTCTGCGTCAGGGAATGGATCGGATATTACACGCGATTTTTCTGACGTAGAAGTGCCCGCAACCGTTGAGTCACTTACTGTCGAATCGTCAACAACTGGTTTAACTACAGCGGTTGCAGGGCCGCTGATTCTTGGTTGTGATTCGATGTTCCTTTTCCACGGCGAATGCTTTGGTAAACCGCATAGCGTGGAAGTGGCTCGTGAACGTCTCAAAGCCATGCGCGGCAATGATGGCGAACTGTGGACTGGTCACTACCTGATTGACTTCGCTACCGGGCGTGTAGTGAGTGGTGCGAGTCATGCGGTGGTGCATTTTAGTAACTACTCCGATCGTGATATTGAACGTTATATCGCCACCGGCGAGCCGTTAGAAGTGGCAGGATCGTTTACTCTTGAGGGGTTTGGCGGCGCATTCATTGACGGTATTGAAGGTGACCCGCATGGCATTATCGGATTGAGCTTGCCGTTGGTGCGCCGTTTAGCTGGCGAGCTCGGTGTGGAATGGACAGATTTATGGAATGTGTCTCGCGGTGTTCACGAGCCTGCTTCTAAAGCGGATGGTGTCACAAGCCAGGCAGCTGGAGCAACACCCCCGCAAGAGAACGTGCATCAGCCTGGTGACGGATGGATTGATTGTGCTTGCGGTAGACGGCATTGGGGACTTAACGGTGCATCTGGGGTGTTGTTGGCACGGCGAGATGCCACAACTGGTGCGGTAACGCATGTGGTGATGCAACATCGTGCATTATGGAGTGCTGAAGGTGGCACATGGGGGATTCCTGGAGGTGCCACTGCTGACGGTGAAACCGCTATCGAAGGGGCTTTGCGCGAATCGTACGAAGAAGCGAATATCACCCCAGAAGATATTGAAGTGGTAGGTACGTATCGCGAAGATCACGGCCCTTGGGCTTATACAACAGTATTTGCTTTTGAAAAACCGGGTCATACGGTAGAGCCTCGTGCCAACGACGATGAAAGCATGGAAATCGAGTGGATACCGATTGATGACGTCCCTCACCGTAAACTGCTCACAGCGATGCGCACTGATTGGCCACGCTTCCGTGCCCGGCTTGACGCTCTTGCATCCTGACAGAATGAGGTTTAACGCTGCCTGTTAATGCTGTTCATTGACGAGGTGTTGTTACGGAATACTGCGTGCTGACTGTTACGGTGTCAACAACACTTAAGTTTAAGTTCAGAGAATGCCGTAGGGTGAGCGCAAACAGTTATACAATCACGCGAGCTGCAAAAGCAATGGCAACGGTAGCAGTTGGTATCAAAGAAAGGGGCTGGTATGGCTGGCAATCAAAGCAGCAAACGGCCATCGATGTTTGAAGTGGCCAAACTGGCTGGCGTTAGCCATCAAACTGTCTCCCGTGTGATCAACAACTCACCAGATGTTTCCGATACTACGCGCGCCAAAGTTCAAGCGGCAATCAAACAACTGGGGTATCGTCCCAGCAACTCAGCACGCGCGCTCGCTTCACAACGCTCACGCACCATTGGTTTAATTGCTGGCGGTTTGCAGTTCTTCGGCCCAATCTCTGCTATTTCCTCCATTGAATCTACCGCACGATCGCATGGCTTGTTCATGTCGGTGATGATGGTGCACGAGGCGCTGTGTTCGCAGTCTGATTTTGAAGAACTGTGTGAAACCTTCGACCAGCAGAATGTTGATGCATTCATTTTTCTGACTCCTACGGACGTAATGTTTTCAGCAGCTTGCCACGCGCAAGTACGTCAGCCTCGTGTTTTTGTTACCTCGACGCATGGCGCGTTAAACGTGCATGAGGGGATGAGTGTTGCCCGGCAGCCCAATCGCGGTGCTGTGGCGTTGGTGGGTATCGATCAGTGGGGAGCGATGGCCGATGTAATGCGGTTGGTTGTGGGTTACGGGCATCGCAGCGCGTTGTATTTTGCTGGTCCACACGAATGGCGTGATGCGGCAACGCGACTGGCTGCGTGGGAATATCTGTGCCAACACAACTCAGTTACCAACACCACCGTGCACTGTTCAACATGGGATTCTTCTGAAGCTTATTCGCGTATGAACCATGTACTCGACGAATCTGGTCGAGATGGCACGCGTGTGCCGACAGTTGTTGTTACTGCCAACGACAGTCAAGCGGTAGGAGTAATTCGCGCCCTGCATGAGCATGGGTTGCGTATTCCGCAGGATGTTAGCGTTGTGGGCTTCGATGATATGTCGGCGATGGATAATCTGTTCCCGCCGCTGACCACAGTTCGCTCCAACTATGCGAGCTTGGGAACGGCTGCAATGAACGAGGTGTTGCGTTTGCTGGGAGAAGGGGAAGAAACGTCATTTTCCAGCGTGCAACACGGTGTGGGATTGCTTCCCGCAACGGTGGTCGGTCGTCGTTCTTTGGGGCGTGCTGTACGGTAGCACCTTTGCGGCATTGGATTGTTTATATCTTGTTGACGTTGGCCTATGAGGGTTTACCAAAGAGCAGGATGCTAAGTATAAAAACAGGTCGCTAAGTATAAGCTTCGCCTCGTAGTCAGTGATTACTGTGACACGGCGAGGTTGTGTATTCACAATGCTGAGATTACAATGGTGAGCACGAATTGTGAGCGCTAACAATATATGGATATACCGGTGTAAACGCTCGTATTAACGGGGCGATGCGGCCCGATCGTTAAGGTAAGGAGTCTGACGAGTATGGTTGCAGTACAGGATGCATCCGAACAGATCGCAGCGATTGCAGAAAAAATTCGCGCAGGTAAAACATCGTTGGGTATCGAATTTGGATCCACTCGAATCAAAGCTGTGCTAATCGACGACACATACTCCACCATCGCGTCCGGCGACTATGGGTGGGCTAGTCACCTGGAAAATGGCCTGTGGAGCTACACGCGTGATGAAATCTGGACCGGACTGCAAACAGCCTATTCGGCACTCGCTAACGATGTTGAACAGGCGTATGGTGAAAAACTCACCCGTGTCGGTCATATCGGTTTCTCTGCAATGATGCACGGATATCTTGCTTTCGATGCCGACGGTGAATTGTTGGTACCGTTCCGCACATGGCAGAACACCAACACGCATGAGGCACATAAGAAACTCTCCAACCTGTTCCAGTACAACATTCCTGAACGTTGGTCGATTGCCCATCTCTATCAAGCTGTTCTCAACGGTGAAGAACACGTTGCTAAAGTCGCCTATATCACCACGCTTGCTGGCTACGTGCACTGGAAGCTCACTGGTAAAAAGGTTATCGGTGTGGGCGACGCCTCCGGCATGTTCCCCATTGATCCAACCACACGCACCTACGAAACCGCATTTATTAAGCAGTTCAACGAGCTGCCTGAAATCACAGAACAACCGTGGCAACTGGAAGATCTGCTTCCTCAACCATTAACTGCTGGCATCCCAGCAGGTGAACTAACCGAAGAAGGCGCTCGGCTGCTTGACCCCTCCGGCACATTGACAGCAGGGATTGTCTGTGCACCGCCAGAAGGCGATTCCGGTACTGGTATGATTGCCACAAATTCTGTACGTCAGCGTACTGGCAACGTGTCGGCCGGCACCTCAATTTTTGCCACCGTCGTACTCGAACGCAAACTGAGCAGTCTGCATCCTGAAGTTGACCTGGTGACCACGCCAGCCGGAGATTTGGCGGGTATGAGTCACGCCAACAACTTCACCTCCGACCTTAACGCGTGGGTTAATCTGTTCGGTCAATTCGCCGAAGCTATCGGTAACCCTGTTGACGCGGGCACACTGTACGGCACGTTATTCCGCTCAGCTATTGCTGACGACGTTGACGCTGATTGCGGTGGTCTGCTCAACTACCCGTTCCGTTCCGGTGAGTTCCTTGCTGGTCTTGTGGAAGGTCGTCCACTATTTGCCCGTAGTCCCGAAGCGCATATGACGCTCGGTAACTTTATGCGTGCTCAATTGTTCGGCGCATTCTCGCCAGTCAAAATCGGCATGGATGTGATGACCAAGGACGAAGGTGTAGCCGTAGACTCACTTGTTGGCCACGGTGGTATCTTTACTACCCCCAAGGTTGCGCAGAAGATTCTCGCCGCTGCTTTCGACACGCCAATCAAGGTGATGGCTACCGCAGCTGAGGGTGGCGCTTGGGGTATGGCCGTACTTGCCGACTATCTGTGGCATGCTGATACACCGCTTGCTGATTACTTGGATGAGCGGGTATTCAGTGACGCTGAATCAGTAACCGAAAATCCTGAGCCACAAGATGTAGCTGGATTTGAGGATTTCTTCGCTCGTTTCCGCAAAGGGCTAAGCATTGAGCACACTGCTATCGAAGCAATCCCGCTCGAAGAAAACTAGAAATTCACAATACGCACATCACACACGTCATAACAACAGACAACACAGCATCACAAGAAAGGAATATTCATGGCAACGTTGGCTGATTACGGTCCCGAAGTGCAAGCCGAAGTCAAACAGGTTCGTGAAATTGTTGCCACACTGCACGACCAGCTCATCAAGTGGAATCTGGTGGTATGGACAGCAGGTAACGTGTCGCAGCGACTGAAAACTGCGGACCTGATGGTGATTAAGCCGTCCGGTCTACGCTACGAGTACCTGACTCCGAGCTCCATGGTGGTGTGTGATCTTGACGGCAACGTCGTTGACGGTTCTGAGGCTCCATCGTCAGATACGGCGTCACACTGCTACATTTACCGTCACATGCCGGATGTGTATGGCGTGGTGCACACCCACTCCACTTATGCAACTGCGTGGGCGGCCACTGGACAGAACATTCCATGCGGGCTGACGATGATGGGCGACGAATTCGGTGGCGACGTGCCGGTTGGACCGTTTTGCCTGATCGGTTCTGAAGCTATTGGCGAAGGCGTTGTTGAAACACTGAAGAAGTATCCCAAGTCCCCAGCTGTTCTGATGCAGAACCATGGTCCGTTTACTATCGGCAAGGACGCTGAGGCTGCTGTTAAGGCCGCGGCTATGACAGAAGAAGTCGCGCACACCATGTGGGCTGCTCGTCAGCTTGGCGACATCATTCCGATTCCGCAAGAAGATATCGACAAACTCAACGACCGTTATCAGAACGTTTACGGACAACACTGAAACGCCAAGATACTGAAACAACAAAGTGCGTAGTGAAACACCAACGCAACACGAAACAACAAAACATCAAATGCGTTGTACTCGCTAACAGCAGGTGCAAAAACAGAACGCACACAATATAAAACAAAGGAATAGCAACATGGTTATGGAAAATCCCTTTGAGGGTAAGGAAATCTGGTTCGCTGTCGGCTCGCAGGACCTTTACGGTGAGGAAGCTCTGCGCCAGGTCGCCGAACAGTCCACTGAGATCGTCGACTATCTCAATAGCACCAGCACTATCCCGGTCAAGCTGGTACTCAAGCCCACACTGAAGTCTTCTGATGGTGTCAAGCAGTTCATGGTTGACGCGTCATCCAACCCGGCTGTTATTGGCGTTATCGCCTGGTGTCATACCTTCTCCCCAGCCAAGATGTGGATTCGTGGCCTCGAAGCACTCACCAAGCCGATGCTGCAACTCAACACGCAGCATCACAAGGAGATTCCATGGGAGACCATCGATATGGACTTCATGAATCTCAACCAGGCTGCCCACGGCGACCGTGAATTCGGCTACATTGTGTCCCGCTTGGGCATCAACCGTAAGATTGTAGTCGGCCACTACACTGACCCCGAAGTTGTCGAGAAGATCGGCACCTGGGCACGTGCCTGCGCCGGCTGGGACGCTTCCAACAACATGAAGGTGATGCGTTGGGGCGACAATATGCGCAATGTGGCCGTCACTGAAGGTGACAAAACCGAAGCTGAGCGCGTGTTTGGCGCCTCAATTAACACGTGGGCTGTCAACGAACTCGTCGCCGCCTATGAGGCTGTTAAAGACGATCAAGTTAAAGCCCTGATTGAAGATTACAAAGCCAAGTACGATGTGGCTCCCGAGCTACTTGATGCGAAGTACGATTCGCTATACATCGCCGCCAAAGAAGAAGCTGCGATGGTTAATATGATGACCGAGAACGGTTGCACTGCTGGCGTAGACAACTTTGAGGATCTTGGTGCACTGCCGCAGTTGCCGGGTGTTGGCCCGCAGCGTTTCCCGTCCGAGTATGGCTTCGGCTTCTCCGCAGAAGGCGATTGGAAGACCGCTGTACTGGTACGCGTCGGTGCAGTAATGGGTTACGGTCTCGACGGTGGCGCTTCGCTAATGGAAGACTACTCGTACAACTTTGTACCCGGCCACGAGATGAACATGGGCGCTCATATGCTTGAGGTTTCCCCGTCTATCGGCACCATTACCAAGCCCAAGCTGGAAATCCACCCGCTCGGCATCGGTGGCAAGGCCGACCCGGTACGTCTGGTGTTCACCGGCGCGCCGAAGAAGGACGCAGTTGTGGTGTCAATGTCTGACATACGCGAGCGCTTCCGCCTGCTGATGAACGTGGTTGATGTAGTTGAACCAGAAGGCTCTCTCAAGGCTCTGCCGTGTGCTCGTGCATTGTGGAAGCCGCAGCCAAGTCTTAAGGTTTCAGCTGAATGCTGGTTGCGTGCTGG
>CAYQJZ010000011.1:12019-40090 GCA_964417995.1 uncultured Bifidobacterium sp. | reverse complement strand
TCTGAAGCGCCGACTCCAGGCCGACAGGTCATGCTTGACACAGTGATGCGCAACAATCCCAAGCTCACTGAGTCTATGCGCGAGGCGTCGCGTCGTGCCTCAGGTGCAAGCTCAGCCAAGTCGTCTGCACATAACACGGCTACGTTGTCGAAGTATGCAAACAAGGTACCGTTTGGCAAGTCGATGAAGGACTATACGATTGTGGCTCCGCAGATGAGTCCCATTCACTTCTCACTGGTTGAATCGGTGATTCGCTCTGCCGGCTACAAGTTCGATGTTCTCGAACATGCCAGCCATCAGGACGTTGAAATTGGCCTCAAATACGTGAACAACGATGCGTGCTATCCGGCCATTATGGTAATCGGGCAGCTTGTTAACGCTTTGATCGAAGGCAAGTATGATCCCAACCATGTGGCGCTGGCTATCACGCAGACAGGCGGTATGTGTCGTGCGACCAATTACTTTGGTCTTATCCGTAAGGCGTTGGTGGATGCTGGCTATCCGCAGATTCCAGTGATTGCTATCTCCACGCAAGGTTTGGAAGACAACCCTGGTTTTACTCCCACACCGCAGTTGCTGCATCGTGCGATTAAGGCTCTGGTGATTGGCGATCTGCTGATGAAATGCCTGTACCGTGTGCGCCCATACGAGGTTGAGCCGGGTAGTGCGAACGCTCTGTACAAGCAGTGGGACGTGATTGTGCGTGAAACAATCGAGCACCACGGCAAGTCGCAGACTGCTAAACGCGTGATAGGCAAAGGTTATTTGCCATATCAGGTGCTTCTCAAAGAGATTGTCAAATCTTTTGATGCATTACCGCTGAAAAATGTTCCGCGTAAAACGCGTGTTGGCGTGGTTGGTGAGATTCTTGTTAAGTATCACCCGGATGCCAACAACCATGTGGTTGATGTCATTGAATCGCAGGATTGTGAGGCCGTGGTGCCTGGCATCATGGAGTTCATGACTACGCGTCCGTACACCTCTGACTGGAATGAGCATCACCTCGGTAAAGGCGGTAATAAGTTCCTTTATTCAGTAATGCGGTGGGGGCTGGATCGTTACCTTAATCCGGTGCGCAGTGCCATTGACTTGGCTCATGGCAAGTTCCAGCAAGATGAGCCCATGCCTGAGCTTGTTAAGAAAGCGGGCGAAGTGACGTCAATCGGCGTGCAGGCTGGTGAAGGTTGGCTGCTCACTGCAGAGATTTTGGAGCTTATTGAACAAGGTTGCCCGAATGTGATTTGCGCGCAGCCATTTGCGTGTCTGCCGAATCATGTGACTGGCCGCGGCATGTTCGGCAAGATTCGCCGCTTGTATCCGCAGGCAAACATCGTGTCAATTGATTACGATCCGGGAGCAAGTGAGGCGAATCAGCTCAACCGCATCAAACTGATGATTGCCGCTGCTAAAAAGGCACATGCAGCCGGTGCAGATAAGCCGGTAAAGGCTCATCGTTCTGATGGCATGGTAGTTGCCGACTAATAAAGTGAACTGATTCAACAATTGCCGGTTGGTTGGGTGACTGACCAACCGGCTTCATGGGTTCTTCTGATGAGTATTCTCTCGACTTTGTAAGCTTTGCTGATTTTTGTGAACGACCTTCCATTTCTTGTGTCCTATGGGAGGCAGGTCATTGTGTAGCTCTTCCGATTTTTGTGTACTTGGGTTTATGAGTTCTTTACAGTTTGGCTAACTGATATGTTGTTGGACTTTCTGTGTGAATCCTCCAACATGGAGCAGGTTATGCAAGATGTTGTAGTGCGTGAAGTTCAGAATTCTCATGCTGTCTACGTCTCGTAAGTGCTGAGCCACTAAGCTACACGTATACATGTAAGTGTTAGATTGAACAACATGGAGAAGAAGAAACGCATCCGCAAAGATCCCGGAGATCGACGACATGAAATTACGTTGGCAGCGGCGCGTTTAATTAGCGAGCGAGGGTTTAACGGAATCTCACTAAAAGATGTGGCCGATGCTGTTGGTTTAAGCCAACCCGGTCTGCTGCACTATGTCGGCAATAAAGACGGCTTGCTGGCACTGATTATCACAGATGTGTATGATGCTTACGGCACTCCGCGAGAGTTCATGACCACTGGCCTGCCCGGTAGTAATCCAGAAGCGCCACTGTTCCCTGCTTATTTGCGCTATTTAGTGCGTCATAACGCGAATCAGCGCATGATGGTGCAACTGTATATGGTGTTAGAAACTGAGGCGTTCAACCCCGAGCACCCGTTACATAATTACTTTAAAAACCGCCCTGAGGGCGTGTGGCAAACATATAGCGAAATCCCGTGGAAAATTCCACCTGAGATGGGTACGTGGGAAGAAAGCATGGAACCCGTAGTCCGCCAATGTATTGAGGCGATGGACGGCATTCAGCTACGGTGGTTGCGTGAACCGCCTATCGATCTTTACGACGAATGGCTGCTCTTTGAAAAACTCTTCTTCCCCTCACCTATGTGGGATCATTATCGCTAGTGTGTGAGAGGAAGGGAAAGACAAACATTGAGCAATTTGCTCTGTTATGTATTTGGTGGGGGAGCAGTACTATTACGAACAACGAGATTTGTGGGGAAAACAGTACTTTGTGGAACAGATCCATTGTTGCCAAGTGTTAGAAGCATTTCAGCAGCTCGACCAGCCATTGCATCGAGTGGTTGCTGCACAGTGGTTAGTGCAGGGCTGAGATATCGGGAGAACATGACATCATCAAAACCAATGACTGACAGATCGTCAGGAATGCTAAGATGACGCCTTCGAGCAGCGTCATAGACACCCAAGGCTTGCAAATCATTCCCAGCAAGAATGGCTGTTGGTGGATTGTCCAGCGACAGTAATGAGACTGCTTGCTGAAAACCGCCTTCTACAGTAAAACGGTCGTGTCGTATCAAATTGGTGTCACGTTTAATATTGGCTTCGTCCAATGCTGTCAGAAAACCATCTAAACGTGCTTTTGCACAAAGCTGCCGAATAGGGCCGGTGATGATACCAATTCGCTGATGGCCAAGCGTTATGAGATGCCGAGTAGCGATAAGTTCCCCAGTCCAGTTGTCAGCTCGAATAGTAATACTGTTCGGAGCTGGATCACCTGCTGGATCGACTGTGATGTAAGGAATTTTGCGCGATGCGAATTGATCTTTGTCTTTATCGGTGAGGTCAGAAAAAACGAGAATAACCCCGATAGGCCGCCGTTCGAGAATATCTTGTATCCATGAGGAATCTGTTTTTTCGCGTTTTCTCAGCTCTGTAACAGTGACGCTGATACCACGTTTCTCCAGTGTGCGAATAGCTCCCTGTAACAGTTCCATAGCCCATTGTTCTTCAAAGTCTTCGAAGACAATTTCGATCTGCTTGGAGGAGGTGGGATTGAGCAGTGATTTTTGATAGCCACAGTCCGTAAGAATTTTTTCTACTTTTGCCCGTGTGGCAGGGCCGACATCGGAATGGCCGTTCAATACTTTGGAAACTGTTGACGTGGAGACGTTGGCCATTTCGGCGATATCAACAAGTCGTAATCGACTCATGAAAGACCTCCACTGATACAAGGCTTGACAGGTTCTGTACGAAAAAAAGTTTAGCTGATTTTTGGTGAGTGGCGAATAACGTGTCCAAAGGTGGAAGAAGTGGGAAAATAACGGATGAATGCGAAAAATAAGAGATTAGTAAAACGACTTGATAAAGTGTGCTATGTACGTTATCCTGAAAAAAGTTTCGCAGCATCTCATTTCAAAGGAGAAATAAACCATGGTTGACGAGATGTGGCTACAGCAGGACGTGCTTTGCAACAGTATTCCGGATTGCCTGTGGTGCATTGTGTGCGACAACGAGGATACTCAGTCAATACGGTTACGGCGGGAGATTGTTGTATTCCTTCGTCGTCAGCTGACTACTCATCCTCAGGATGCTGGAGTTGTATTACGGTCTGGTTCATCAGTGTGCGGTATTGACAATGCGGATGGATATCGCATATGCACCGAGTCTGGCAAAGTAACAATTGAATCCCCGAGTAACAGGGGTTTATTGTATGGGTTGTACGCGTATGTGCGCAATCTACAGATTACTCAAGAGGGGGGTACTGTTGTATCTTCTCCAAATCAGAGTGTGCGCATGATTGATCATTGGGATCAGATTGATGGCTCTATTGAGCGTGGTTATGCTGGAGAATCAATTTTCTTCGGTCATCTTGACAGTAATAATCATACTGATTTTCGATCATTCCCTGAACGTGATACATCTAATCCCTTCCGTGGTGATTATTCTCGTTTGGAACAATACGCTCGTCTTATGGCATCGATTGGCATTAATGCAATCTGTTTAAATAATGTCAATGTTCGAGGTGATGCAACCCGCCTTATCACTCATCCATTCCTTGATCGAGTTGGAGATATTGCCCGTTTATTTGATGAATTTGGTATTCGCATATTTCTTGCTATCAATTTCGCCAGTCCGAAATTAATTGGCGGCTTGGATACTTGCGATCCGTGTAACGATGACGTACGTGCATGGTGGAAGCACGTAGTTGATGAGATTTATCAGCGCATTCCTACTTTTGGCGGTTTTGTTGTTAAAGCTGATTCAGAAGGTGAAGCAGGACCGATGCAGTATGGGCGTGACCATGCTGATGGGGCAAATATGCTCGGTGAGGCATTGGCTCCCCATGGTGGAGTAGTGTTCTGGCGTGCTTTTGTGTACAACTCACGTCAAGACTGGCGAGATCGTACAACAGATCGAGCCAAAGCGTCTTACGACAATTTCATTGATCTTGACGGGCGTTTTGCTCATAATGTCATTCTTCAAATCAAATTTGGCCCAATGGATTTTCAAACGCGCGAGCCTCTCAATCCACTGATTGGAGCTATGAAACATACCAACATTGTTGTAGAGTTTCAGATCACTGCTGAATATCTTGGGCACCAAATCGATGTCAACTACGTACTTCCACAATGGCAGGAAATTCTTCATACCGATACGATGTGCGGTGAAGACGATGCTCGTGTGTGCTCTGTAATTCGTCAGCGCTGCCTTGACCAGCAACGTACTGGCCTTGTTGCAGTAAGCAACGTTGGTATGGATAACAATTGGACAGGGAATACCCTCGCCCAAGCAAATCTCTATGGTTTTGGTCGATTGTGCTGGAATAACGAACTAACTGCCGAATCCATAGCTGACGAGTGGTTGAAACAGACTTTTCCCTCGCTGTCGAAGAATAATTATGAGAATATAAAGCACATTTTGTTGACATCCAACACTGTGTATGAAGGATATACCGCACCTCTGGGCGTCGGTTTTATGGTCAAGCCCGGAGTTCACTATGGTCCTTCTGTTGATGGCTATGAGTATGACAGATGGGGAACATACCACTTTGCTGATCGAGATGGGGTAGGCGTTGATCGTTCAGTGGCATCTGGATCGGGATATACTGCACAATATCCACCTCAGCAGGCAGCAATTTACGAAGATATATCCTCAACACCAGATGACGTGTTGCTATTCTTCCACCATGTTCCGTATAACCATGTTCTTCACAATGGAACAACGGTGATTCAACATATTTACAACACGCATTTTGCGGGGCCAGACAACGTTCGTCACTATATTGCACTGTGGGAGCAAGTGCGGGGTGAGGTTCCTGAAGATACATTTAACAATGTTGCTCAGCGTTTACATTGTCAACTCAACAATGCAGAGGAATGGCGTGATCAAGTGAATACGTTCTTCTACCGTTTAAGCAAGATACCTGATCAATACGGACGTCAGATTTATTTATAGTTTCTAAAAATCACCATTAACGCTATAAATACGTACCTACTGACTGATTGATTGACTACTTACATATGTACATATGCGTACATATACATACGTACGCAAGTAAGTAATACATACATACCTTGGTGTTACACGCCATCACAATAAGGAGATTGGTATGGACGCAGACAATGTGGCAGGGCTCAGTTTTGACCCATTGTTCAGCGATGGCACAGTACTTCAACGCGATCAGCCTGTAACTGTATGGGGAACAGGACCGGCTGGATCCGTAATAGATATTGATATTGACAATATGCGTGTGCAATGTACATGCACTGATGAAGGCACATGGCAGGCTACGCTGCCAGCACATGCGGCAGGAACCGGCTATGAGCTCGTTGCATGTTGCGGCAATGCGCGCGTGTGTTCTGTTGATGTGGCTTTTGGCGATGTGTGGCTACTTGCCGGGCAATCCAACATGGAGCTGTGGTTAGGACGTGTACAAATGATGTTTCCTCGTGTACTGCAGGAGGCACAAGATTCACGCATCCACGTATTTACTGTTCCTCAGCGTTGTGATTTTGTACAACAACATGATCATTTAACAGGCGGCGAATGGTTAGTTGTTGGTCGTGACGACATATCTGGCGTATCAGCATTGGGATATTTCTTTGCTCAACGAATACGAGAAGATATTGATGTGCCTATTGGTCTTGTATCAACAGCAGTAGGTGGCAGCCATATTGAAGCATGGATGAGTCGGGAAACGTTGACCAGCCTTGGTGCTTTGCCCAATGACTTTGATCGACTGACACAACCCGGATATGTTGAGCGCTCTGAACAGCGATATTCTGCGTATGAACGCGAGTATATGGCTGATTTAGATATGGCTGACGTTGGGATGCGTGAGGCGTGGTTTAGCTCTAGTTATGACGACTTGCAGTGGCAAGACACCACGCTTAATGGCATAGATCCTGATATGTTGCGCGCATCGGGTGCCGTATGGTTACGAACAACTCTTACTGTGCCCGATTGTTTTGTGGGGCAAGCCGGGCAATTACGTCTGGGAACAATTATTGATGCCAACGAATGCTACCTCAACGGTGAATTAATCGGGCACACTGATTATCGATATCCTCCAAGCAATTATGACATCGCCTCTATTCCTAAAACGCTCACAATAGCGTTGCGAGTGAAGAGTTACGCAGGGGAAGGCGAATTAACTGTCGGAAAACAGCATGTATTGGTTACCGAAGACGGGAAAGAACTCGATCTTGATAAGGCGAGTTTGTGGCATATACGGCGTGGATGTTTTATGCCGAATCGTCGTGAACAAGAATTCTTCTTGCATATGCCTATCGGTAATTTCAATGCGATGATTATGCCACTTTGCTGTATGTCTTTAACTGGTGTGCTGTGGTATCAGGGTGAATCAAATACCAGTGAAGCTGCTGGATATTCTCGACTACTTATGGCGCTTATTCAAGAGTGGCGTGATGTGTTTGGACGTCCTGATTTACCGTTCCTTTTTGCACAGTTGCCTAATTACACCTTGGAACCGCACAATGATTGGCCGCGGTTGCGTGACGAGCAACGACGATCACTTGCTCTGCACAATACAGCAATGATCGTGACTATTGGTTTTGGTGAAGATAATGATTTGCATCCGGTGGACAAATATCATGTGGGTGAAAGATTTGCTTTGGCGGCGGAATCTTTGGTGTATGGATTCAAACACGAATCAATGGGGCCTCTCCCGACTCGTGCTACGCGCACTGCAAACACTATCGATATACAGTTTGTTCATGTAGCTGACGGATTGAATGCTACTGACGATGTAATTTTCGAAATATATGAGCCTGGTGGAAAATCAACAAGCGTAAAAGTTCCCTGTGATGCTGTATCGCATCATTGTGTATCAGTTCCGTTTGATTTTGCATCCAGATTGTGTAACGGGACTGTGGTGCGGTACGCGTGGTCTGACTCGCCATCGTTGTCGTTGTTTAACAGTCAGGGGCTTCCTGCCACGCCCTTTGAGGTAATGGTGCAATAGGTTGCATTTTTTGCCATTGCAGGTTATTACCGCTATGGGCAGCGACTGTCATATTGAGATTTTCTGTAGTAATACACGTCGTTTCTCTCCTGGCATCGCAACAGTAGAATGAGAAGATCAACGAAAGTTTTTCGTTGATCTTCTCACCTTTTTGTGATAGCGGAAAACAGCATCCCCCCCCCTTAATGGTTTTACCTTCGTGGTTGCAGGGGAGATGTGTCAGGCTTTAGCAAAGTTATTTCATGGCTTATACTGCTTATGTTGCGAAGAATTCTGGCAGCGATTTAGTGGACAACCACGCGTCGAATAACTATTTAGTGAGATGATTTGACATATTGGTGACAAAGTGCGAAACTTTAGTTGTCGCAGAAACAACGTTTCGTTTCCTGCGATGGTATTACGCCACAATGTTCAAAGGAGAAAACATGGCTAAGCGCGGTTTTAAAGCCTTTGCGGCATTATCTGCTGCAGTGGCACTTTGCATGCCGTTAGCCGCTTGCGGAAGTGACACTTCCAGCTCATCGGATGAAGAAGTTATTATCAATACCACGGCTAATGCAACTACTGCAGTTACCTTAAACTACAATCCTTTCTCGTCGCTGTCGCTAACTGGTACACAGGGCGGTCTGTATGAGGCTTTGTTCTATGTCAACAGCTATGGTGATGAAGGTCTTGAGCCCCTGCTGGGCACAGAGTACGAGATGTCTGACGATGCCATGTCGATGACTATCACCATACGTGATGACGTCACATGGTCTGATGGTGAAGCTGTTACTGCGGATGACGTGGTTTACAGTTTCAATTTGCTTACTGAATACGACGCATTGAACACTGTAGGTTTTGCAGGTACCGCTGAGAAACTGTCTGATACAGAGATTCAGTTGACTTTTGAGGAGCCTCAGGCAGAGAATGGTCTGAATTTCTTGGCCACTGTTTACATCGTGCCAGAGCACGATTGGGAAAACATGGATGATCCCACCACCGACACCAATGAGAATGCCGTCACCTACGGTGTTTTGACTGTCGATGGAAGCGATTTTGATTCGATGGCTTACACATTGATGACGAACAAGGACTACTATGGCGGTACTCCAGAGGTGGATGGCGTTCGCTATGTTGTCTATTCCTCTGATACATCCAAGCAGGATGCACTTGTCGCTGGTGAGCTCGATTGGGCTGCTCTGAATATTACTGATGCGGAAGAAGTGCTTGACGGACTGGATATTTCTTCGGTTAACTTGCCGTCCAGCCAGGTTTCGCTCATTACATGCTCCAATGCTGATCTGGGATGTACTGGTCCAATCACCGATAGTGCAGTGCGTAAGGCAATCTACTACGGTATCGACCGTACTCAGCTCAATTCGTTGGCATTCAATAATTCATATACAGAGATCAACGGTTCCCTGTACCCAACTGAGCAGTATCAGGAATACTACGACGACAGCGTTGGTGAGGGAACCGCGCCAATGACAGCTGATCAGGAGAAAGCTATTGAGATTCTTGAAGAAGCTGGTTACACACTGGGCGACGATGGCATCTATGAGAAGGATGGCGAGCGTCTGAGCTTTGAAGTGGCTGTTACCAATGGTACAAGCGACTGGATTGAAGCAGTCGAGGTTATGAACCAGCAGCTCAACGAGATTGGTATCGAGTTCACTACACTGCAGGTTTCCTCCAACGAGTGGGGACAGGGCTTGCGTCAAGGTGACTATGATTTGACAATCTATGGTCTGTGGATGCCTAGCGCGGTTGAGGCTTACGGTTTCTACAACCAGTGGTTCAACGGTTCAACAACTGCAGAGGTCGGTGAAACTGCTTATCCTGGTTACGCTCGTTACGATAACGAAGTAGTGAATGAGGCTCTGGCCACTCTTAACTCCACTACTGACGAGGAAGAGAAGCAGGAAGCGTACAGCACTATTCAGGAGCAGGTGTATGAGGATATGCCTTATATTCCGCTTCTGCGTCAGGGCGGTATGACGTATTTCTGGTCTGATAAGTTCGGTAACTTCCCGACAGAAGACAACCTTTACGCTGATCCACAGCCGTGGTCAAGCCCTGACTATGCTGTAGTCCTGCGGAACTTGACAGTGAACGACTGATTTATATCCTGCTTCCTTTCTAACCATAAGGATCGTCCGGGCAGGGCGTCTCTGCTCGGACGATCTCTTCTCAGAGGACTCGACCTATGAAATATTACGTAAGAAAAATCGTTTTTTATCTGGTCGCCTTCTTCTTTGCTATCACGATCAACTTTGCTATTCCGCGCATGATGCCCGGAAATCCAGTTGATTCTCTGATTGACCGACTGACATCCAAAGGCGGGAGCATTGCACCCGAAACTCGAGCGGCAATCGAAGCGATGCTAGGAAGTAGCGACGAGGGCATTCTTGAGCAATATGTTAGTTACATTAAGGGCATCTTCACTGGTGAGTGGGGTGTTTCCGTTACTTACTTCCCAACACAGGTGACTGAATGTCTCGCTTCTGCTTTGCCGTGGACAGTTGCGCTGATTGGTTGCACCACGATTATTTCTTTCCTTCTTCAGCAGCTGCTGGGTATTGCTGCTGGTTGGAAGCATGGTAAGAAATTCGATAACGTTGTTTCGCCAACGGCAACGATTTTCCAATCGGTACCATACTTCTGGTTGGCACTCATTCTTATCTGGCTACTCGCTAAGAATCTGGGAATTTTCCCACTCAGTGGTGGCTACAACTATAGGGAAACAACCATCGGGTTCACATGGAGCTTTATCTCCAGCGCTATTTACTATGCGTGTCTGCCTGCTCTTGCTATCCTTCTGAGTTCTTTGGGATCTGGCGTGATCGGCATGCGAAACATGATGGTGTCCACCCTCGGTGAGGATTACATCACAGTAGCTGAGGCAAAAGGTTTATCTCCACGCCGCATCAAGTATGGTTATGCAGCTCGTAATGCGGTTCTTCCCTCTGTTTCTGGTTTCGGCACATCACTCGGTCAGGTAGTTGGTGGATCGTTGATCACAGAACAAGTATTCTCCTATCCCGGTATCGGACAGATGATGCTACAAGCTGTGCAAGGCAATGACTATGCGCTGTTGCAGGGAATCTTCCTTGTTATTACCATCACAGTGCTTGTAGCCAACTTCGTTGTTGATCTGCTGTACGGCATCATCGATCCCCGTACTCGAGTGCAAAACTGAGGTGACTGAATCATGACAAGTGCAACAGTGGCCGCAGCAAACAAACCGGCCAAAGCTCCTAAACGCAGCAAGTTCAACGCGATTAAGCGCATGCTTCCAGAACCAACGCCAAGACTTATTGCAGGTCTGACTATTCTTGGTCTTCTTATTGTGATTGCGGTTGTTCTGCCTCTCTTCTCTCAAGACCCTGATGACATCAACGACATTGGTTTGTCGGCGCCATCGCTTGAACATTTGTTGGGCACTACAAGGTCCGGTCAGGATGTTCTTGCACAGCTCGGATACTCACTGCGTGGTTCGCTTATCATTGGCGTGTCAGTAGGATTGATTTCTATTGTGCTGGCTACGTTCTTTGGTGTTTTCGGTACCTATATCGGTGGCTGGGTTGACGAGCTTTTCTCCCTGATTACCAATGTTATGTTGGTTATCCCCAGTCTTCCGCTGACCATTGTGATTGCAGCAATGATTTCAGAGAAGGGCACCGGCATGATTATTGCTGTCCTGTCGGTGACAGCGTGGGCATATGGTGCTCGAGTTTTGAGGGCACAGACACTGTCCATACGAGGTCGCGATTACGTATTGGCAGCGAAGATTGCCGGTGAACGTCCTCTGCGTGTGATCTGTGTAGAAATCCTTCCTAATCTGCTGCCAGTTATGGCTTCGCAGTTTACTTTCGGTGTGACAGGCGCAATTTTGAGCGAATCGTCGCTGTCATTTATTGGTCTGGGTTCGTCGAAGTCATATTCTCTGGGAACGATGTTGTTCTACGCGCAGAATGCTAGCGCTTTGAACTCTGGTGCCTGGTGGTGGTTTATTCCGCCGGGTCTGATGATTGCATTACTTGGTGCCAGTTTGTCGTTCATTAACTTCTCGATTGACGAGGTTGTTAATCCTCGACTGCGTGATACACGCAGGGCTGAGAAGGACGCAAGGGAAGCGGCTCGCAAGGCGAAACGTGCTGCTAAGCAAGGAAAGTGAGGGACCATGAAAGACTACGATCCCAATGATGTACTGCTCAGCGTCAAAGACGTAGATGTTGTATATGACACAGATCATCCTGTTCATGCCGTTCAGCACGCTAGCTTTGATCTGCACCGTGGCGAAATGATGGGATTGGCTGGAGAGTCAGGATGCGGCAAGTCGACATTGGCTTACAGCATCACCCAGTTGCTGAAGCCGCCGGGGAAAGTGCAATCGGGCGAAGTGATCTTTCACGACCAATCAGGTGAGGATATTGACATCCGGCGTCTCACTGGCAAGGCTCTACGTAGTTTTCGCTGGGAAAAATGTTCCATGGTGTTCCAGGGAGCAATGAACTCCTTAAGCCCTGTGACCAAGATTGGTAAGCAAATCGGTGACGTGTACAAGACACATCGTCCAGGAATGAAGAAGGATGAGCGCATGGATCGTGCTCGTCATCTGCTGGAGATTGTTGGAGTGCATCCAGACCGTGTCACGGCATATCCGTTTGAGTTATCAGGCGGTATGCGTCAGCGTGTGATGATTGCTATGGCTCTTGCGCTGGAACCGCAATTGATTATTATGGACGAGCCTACAACTGCGCTTGATGTTGTGGTTCAGCGAGAAATTATTAATCAGATCGCTGAATTGCAACATAGCCGTGGTTTCTCGGTCATCTTTATCACGCATGATTTGCCGATGCTTCTGGAGATCACCGATACGATCACTGTAATGAAAAATGGAGTGATCGTTGAGCATGACTCTTCTGAGAACATATACCACAATGCTCAGCATCCTTACACAAAGAAGTTGCTTAATTCTTTCCCTTCCTTAACTGGCGACAGAGGAAAGCTCTTGAGGTCAGGGCAGGGCTTGGATGGAAATGGCTTGCAAGGAGAACACGATGTCTGAACTCAAAGTCACACATCTTAAAAAGGATTTCGAGCAGCGAAACGGGTTAAAAACCACGACGATTCATGCGGTAAAAGATGCCAATTTTGAACTCACCTCAGGAAAAACCATTGCTTTGGTGGGAGAATCCGGTTCTGGCAAGTCCACCATTGCCCGCATGATTATGTGCCTCGAAAAACCGACGTCAGGCTCAATTACACTTGACGGCAAACCAGTTCCGAAAAGCGGTAAAGAACTGTACGCTTATCGGCACAATGTGCAGATGGTTTTTCAGGATCCATTCGCTTCACTGAACCCTTATCACAATATTTATCACCATATTTCTCGCCCGATGAAGCTGAATAATATGGCGTCGTCAGAAGAAGAATACGAGCATATGGCGATGGAATTGTTGGAGCGTGTAGAACTGCTGCCCGCGGCTGACTATATGTGGCGGCGTCCACATGAGCTTTCTGGCGGTCAGCGTCAGCGAGTTGCTATTGCTCGCGCCATTGCTCCCAAGCCCAAAGTGTTGATTGCTGACGAACCGGTGTCGATGCTTGATGTATCACTTCGACTTGGTGTTTTGACCATGTTGGCTCGTATTCAGCAAGAAGATCAGCTGGCAATGCTGTACATCACGCATGATTTGGCTACAGCACGTCACTTCTCTGACGAGGTGATGGTGATGTATCACGGTGACATTGTTGAACGCGGTCCTAGTGATGATGTCATTCTTCATCCTCAGAATGATTACACCAAGGTGTTGCTCAAGGCGGCACCGGATCCGGATTCGTATTTCATGAATAAGGCATGACATACCGTGGGTGGTAGTTATAACGGAACTGCCACCCACATATGTGTATCACAGAAATGATGTGAGGAATCATGACCCGTACAGTGACCAGTCTTATGACGAATTGGGAGTTTTCGTCCGGCTCCCATCCTGCTCCGGCAGGTCAGGGGCACACCATTGATTTGCCCCATGACTGGGCAATAAATCGTCCTATTGTTTATCCTCTGGAATGGGGTGTAGACCAGGCTTTTCGTGATTGGAAAGGCGTCGGCTGGTATCGACATATATTGCATGTGCCGCACGTGGAATCTGGTCGGCAATATTTACTGGATTTTGATGGCATATACGAAAATGCCACTGTCACAGTAAATGGAACTGATATTGGTGGCCAAGCGTATGGGTATTCTCCTTTCCGTCTAGACGCTACAGATGCTTTACACGAAGGAGATAACGACATTCTCATTCGTGTAGAAAATCTTGATACACCAACTGACCGTTGGTATGCCGGCGCAGGTATTTATCGCACTGTTCGCTTACTTGATGTTCCCCAATGCCATCTGGATGAACGTGACGTTGTTGTTCACCAGACAATTGATTGCGATACTCTCACCGCGTTATTAGATATCGCAACCGGTGTTGATTCAGGAGTTAAGGATTCTTCTCTACAAGTAAAAGCTTTGCTTATTGATGCTTGCGGAAAGCACGTAGCTGAAGCTAGCGGGGTGGAGAATATTTCCCTGCATGTTTCTGACATTCATTTATGGAGTGCAGAAGATCCTTATCTCTACACTTTATTACTGGCACTGACGGATTCCTCTGGGCAGGAAATTGACTGCATCGACATGCGTATTGGTCTGCGCACAGTAACGTTTGACCCCAACAATGGCATGTTTGTGAATGGGGAAAAGGTTATTTTCCGCGGTGTCTGTTTACACCAAGATCTCGGCTGTGTGGGCTCAGCATCAACCAAAGAATTAATGCGTGACCGTTTAACACAATTAAAATCTATGGGCTGTAATGGCCTTAGATTAGCCCATCATGCCCATCCACGGGAAATGCTTGATCTTGCTGACGAAATGGGTTTTTACGTTTACGCAGAGCCTTTCGACAAATGGACGGCCGGGCATTACGAACGGTTCTTTGCTCAGGGTTGGCGTCATGATCTTACGGCGATGATGTGCCGAGATAGAAATCGACCAAGCGTAGTGATATGGGGCGTGGGCAATGAGGTTGAGAACCAGGCCAAGCATTCCATGTTGCGTATTTTGCAAGACCTGGTTGATTTAGCACATAGTCTTGATCCTACAAGGCCTGTCGGTTGTGCAATGAGTCCTCATTTTCAGAGTGAAACAGCTGATATGGAGAATTCAGATGGCATCATTCAAGCTACTGATGAGACCCCAGCTGATCAGGAAATTGAAGATCCCGCTGAACGTGTAAAACGCATCAAATTAATTGCTGATATTACCGATATCACAGTGGTTAATTATTCCGAACAATGGTATGAGAGAATTCATGCCGAAATTCCTGATAAACCAATTTTTGGTTCGGAAGTTTATCAGTGGTTTGTGGGGCATGATTTACAAATGCAGGATTACCTCTGCGACAATCCCAACCTTGTACCAGAGAGTAAAGAATATGTTGTTGGTGGAGCCATTTGGGCAGGGTTTGATTATCTTGGTGAGTCCATGGGATGGCCGTCGAAAGGGTGGTCTGGTGCGCTGATTCGTACCAATGGAGTTCCCAAAGCGGGGTACTGGTTAATGAAATCGTATTGGCAACGTGACGGTGAACCATTTGTTCACTTTATGGTTGCTGATTACTCCCAGCCAGACGAAAATATTAAGGAACATTGGGATATACCGCCTTATGTTAATCACTGGCATTTCCCTCAGTACCACAAGAATGTTGTTCCATATATGGTCGCAACAAATTGCGATGATATTCGTATTCAACTGCCGCAGCGCGAAATTTTTGTACCACCGGTGAAACAGTATGCCAATCGAGTAGTTACTGGATATCTGCCTTATCAGCCAGGAGAATTGACGGTTATTGGATACCGTGATGGCAAGGAAGTATGTCGAGAAATTGTGACTACTCCAATATCGCCTGCTGTTGCACTGCAATTTGCTGATACGACAGAGGCTGCTCCTTTACCGGAAGTTCTTAATTTCCCGTCGCAGCGTGGTTACCGACGCTTGCTGTCAGTGCGATGTCTGGATACAGAAAACAATCCTGTGTTTCGTGAAAGCTCTCCAGTACGTTTTAGAACTGAGGGACCAATTCGTATTATGGCTGTTGATAATGGCAATTTGATGAGCAATGAGCCATATGGTGGCAACACCATACATATGCATCAGGGTATTGCCAGCGTAATGATTCAATCAACAGGGCAATCCGGACGAGCAGTTATTTATGCTGATGCTCCAGGTATGCAGAGTACATCACTAATTCTCAACATCACATAAAGGAGACGAATATGGATATTCCTTATTGTCAAGCTTTAACGTGATCTGCTGTTCTACTGGTTGTATATGCGTAGCAAATGCAACATATGAACACCAATACTCTTTTACAGTGGTGAAAAATTTATCACATACGTCAACCACTGACAGATGGCTATTGATTTAGCCTCACTAACAAGGAGGGAAAGTGTGACACCTACACTTTGGCAAATATTTGGGTCTGAATTTATCGGAACTACGCTGATGCTGGCTATTGCTGTAACGGTATGCGCGTCACGCGTTTTGCCGAAGACAGGTGCCTACCGTAGTGATTGGCTTAACGCAGCGCTTGGCTGGGGATTGGCAGTATATGTTGGTGTGTACGCGGCCTGGATTACCGGCGGTCACCTTAATCCTTCGGTTACTTTTGCCCGTGTTATTCGCTACTTATGTGATTCAACAACAACTCTTAACGGTGTAGCGCTTGACGATGGCGGTATCCCCGTGACTGCTCTCAACGTTGCTGTTTACATTATCGCCCAGTTTATGGGGGCGTTTGTTGGATCATGTATTGGGTTTGCGGCCACACGCAAGCATTTTGATGAATCCGCAGATCCCGATGCTAAATTGACCATCTTCTGCACAAAGCCAGCGTTGAAATCGCCATTATGGAATACCGTATCTGAGATGATCGCCACCTGTATTTTGGTGCTGTGGGTGTTTGTTAACGGTGGCACTCCGACAGAGGTGGGGCCTTTAGCTGTTGCTTTTGTTATTACCGTGTTAGTAATGGGTCTTGGCGGTGTTAGCGGTGCTGCGATGAATCCAGCGCGTGACCTTGGCCCACGTTTAGCACATTGTGTTTTGCCTATTGCTGGTAAAGGCGATTCTGATTGGTCATACGCCTGGGTACCAGTGGTCGGCCCACTGATCGGTGCAACGTTAGGAGTTATTATTCCCACAGTTTTTGGACTCATACCCTAACAATTAATTGGTTAATGGTGCCGTGTTACCCAACGGATATTGTTCCTTGATAATGCGGCATCCATAATTCTAAAAAATCTGTTTCTAACGTGCTATTGCGGCAGAAGTGTGTGCCTTACGAGAACAAACAAGTGCGCAATCTGCCATCAATTCAAGAGCAAAAACAACCCCTGTTATTCAGGCAAGCCAATGGAGGCTTGAAAGAAAGAACGGTGAGAACGCTATGAAAATTGTGAATCCTGTGTTGCCGGGTTTTCATCCTGACCCATCGATGATTCGTGTGGGCGACACGTATTATTTGGCGTGTTCAACGTTTGAATGGTGGCCAGGTGTACGCATATATGAGTCTCGCGATCTGGTTCATTGGCGTTTTGCGAGTTGTCCATTGAACCGTACGTCGCAGTTGGATATGCGCGGAAACCCGTCGTCTGGTGGCGTGTGGGCTCCAGATTTAAGTTATGCAGATGGTTTATTCTGGCTTGTCTACAGCGATGTTAAAGTCGTGGGCGGAGCCTTCAAAGATTGCATCAACTATGTGATAACTGCTGAAGATATTCGCGGCCCATGGAGTGATCCTGTTCGCCTTAACGGCGTGGGTTTCGACGCGTCATTGTTCCACGATGACGATGGCCGTAAATATCTGGTTCAGCAAACATGGGATTTCCGCGCGGGACATCACACTTTTGACGGTATTACATTAACGGAATTTGATCCGACAGAAATGCGTATGATGCCGTCAACAGCTCGCACAATCTGGCGTGGAACAGATACGCGGCTGACTGAGGGTCCGCACGTGTACCGTGTAGACGACTGGTATTACCTGTTTTGCGCTGAAGGCGGCACATCATACGAGCATCAGGAATCGGTAGCGCGTTCCCGCACATTAGATGAGTTGAGTTTTGAAGCGTCACCGCATAATCCGTTTATTTCAAACTATGCTTCGCCACGCTCGTATTTGCAGAAGCAGGGGCACGGATCATTGGTGTCTACGCCATCGGGGGAGTGGTATTACGCGTCACTGTGTGGACGGCCGTGGCGTCATGAATCAGAGTCGTTGTTGTCTCCTCGTGGTTGGTGCACGTTAGGGCGTGAGACATCGATTCAGAAGGTGGAATGGGATGACGACGGTTGGCCATTCGTGGTTGGCGGGCCAGCTGGTTTGCGTGAGGTTGAAGCTCCCCGTGACGCTGTATGTGATGACGTTACGACATCAGGGCATGATCAGCATGATGAATTTGACTCACCGATATTGGTTTCCGATTGGAATACCTTGCGTGTGCCATTCGACTCGACGATGGGTGACGTCGGCAATGGGTGCCTGACACTATACGGTCAAGGATCGTTGTGTAATTTGTTTGATCTGTCTTTAGTGGCTCGTCGGTGGCAAGATTTCAATTTCACTGCGACTACATGCCTGACTTTTGCGCCGGATCATTACATGAAAATGGCCGGGTTGACCAATTACTATTGCGACAATGCGTGGAGTTGGTCATACGTAACGTGGGACGAGGTTAAGAAAACTCGCATCATCAACGTTGCTGTTAACGATTTCGGTAATTACAGTGATCTCGGCGACGCTGCTGTTCCTGTACCTGAGGATGCAGATCGCGTGTGGCTACGTACATGCGTGCGTACGTCTACATACACGTACGAATATTCTTTTGATGGCAATAACTGGCATACTTTGCCGGGAGAATACGATGCCGCACTACTGTCAGACGACTACATTATGTCGAAAACAGGGGCGTTCTTTACTGGCGCTTTCGTCGGTCTTGCTTCCGTAGATTTGACCGGGTATCGCACTCCTGCTCGTTTCCTCAGTTTTGGCTACGTTGCAGATTCAATGTCTGAATGCGAATAATTGAAGCTTGGTCAGCTTTCGCATTCAGTACGGTATTTTCAGCACGATATCCAGAATCTCGGCAGCCTTGGTGGACGAGCTGGTTTAGCTTGTTCTCTGCGCTCTGACCGTTTGTGCAATTCGTTTTGTCATGGCTTGTTGCCTGTATTGGGTTTGCTGTTCACCAGCAAATTCCTTTGTTGAAGGGCAGAGCAAGTCATGACAAAACAGATTTGTGCAAGGCAACGGACGTTATCCGTTGTCCAGCATTACGACAGCGTTACGCCACAGTATTACTCCATAGCCTCATGCCACAGTAAACTGCAGCGTACTCACTGAAGCAGCGGGCAGCGCAATCGTGTGAGACGTTGCCGTAGTGCTGTCAACAGGAACATTCACCGCACGTACAGCATCCGGCTCGTCTGCCGTGTTGCAGTTGTGCGGATCATCAGCGGCAAGTGTAGTCATCGCGTCCAAGCGCACATCAACCGGGAAAGTAAGGTTGATGTCAGTCTTGTTGCTCATAGCAGCGTTTGTCAGGTTCACGGTAATCGTGCGCCCATCCTCGCTGAGAGACGCGAATGTGTACACTGGCGATTCAGTATCGCAACGTGGTACATCCAGAGCTGTGGCACCGCGATGCGGCTTATACATCATGAACACGTCGTAATTCGGTGTGAGGATGGTGTTCTCGCCTTCGGTGAGGATTAACGAGTTAAGCACGTTAATCGTCTGCGCATTACATGCCATCGTGACCTTGTCGCAGTTGCGTTGCAACAGGTCAAGGGTAAGCGCAGTGGTGACCGCATCACGCATTGTCACCTGCTGCTTGAGTGCAGGGCGCGCATAGAATGCCGTCTTATGCCAGTTACCCCATTCGCCAATGATCAAATCAACATGGCTGAGCTTGGAGTCCATCGAGCTCTCTGGCTCGTTAATTAACGCTAATCCGGTGTTCATCAGTGACCACTGATCGCGCAGAATGTCTTCAAGATCAAGACAACCGTTAACAACAGTGTTCCAACCGTCTTCATCAAACTCGGTTGGAGTGTCACTGTCGTTATCGATATTCCAGTTGTAGAAATGCAGATCGTATCCGTCAATCTTCGGCTGGCGATATTCAGCAAGCAAACGGAAGAAGTCTTCAGTCCACTTGACGCGTTCGCGCGGCTTATTACCATCCGGTCCAGAAGCAATCGCATACATCGGCGTTGGCGTGAACAAATCCGTGGTAAACGATGGCATCGCTGACGCGTAACGACGGTACTCATCCATGTACGTCTGCGGCGTCATCGTACCGCCGCCAGCCCACACCTCGTTGCCCAGTCCCCAATATTTCACACCATAGGGAGCAGGATGCCCATTGGCTGCGCGTTCCTTGGCAAGATCGGTGGGCTGCTCGCGATTGCAGTACTCCATCCACTCTCTCATCTCGGCAATAGAACCGGAGAGCATATTGATGTTAATCCACGGTTCAGCCCCCAGCATTTCGCACAACCGCAAAAATTCGTCAGTGCCAAATCCATGCGGGTCGAGCTCGTACGTGGCAAAGTTCTCGTTAAACGTGGTTGTGCGGTTCTTTCCCACACCGTCACGCCAATGGTAGGTGTCAGCATAACAACCACCAGGCCAACGGATTAGCGGTGGGGCAATTGCACGCAACGCATCAAGCGTGGCTTTGCGGTAACCGTTCACGTTCTCGATGGGGGAGTCTTCACCCACCCATAAGCCCTCGTCGATGCATTCGCCAAGGAATTCAATGAACTGGCCGTGCAGCTTTGGGTCAATACGCCCAATTGTTCTGGTCGGGTCAATAACAATGCTCATTTACTTAACATCCTTGATCATCATGATGAACACACAAGCGACAATCACTGCCACAATGGCAACAGGGAACACTATGCTATATCCAGCAGTGGCGACGACAATAGCGCTGGTGATCACCGGGCCAACCATCTGGCCGAGGGTAGTAGCGATGTTCAGAATACCAAGATCCTTACCGGCTTCTTCCTCACTGGGAAGAACATCAACGTTCAGAGCCTGATCTACTGAGCCGTACATACCGTAGCCGAAACCGCCAATCGCGCTGAACAGGATCATACCCATGGGGCTTTGAATCAGCCATGGCATGGCATAGCCGAGTGCCAGCAGCAAACTTGCAATAACAACAGGAACCTTACGGCGTCCAAGCTTGTCAGACAGAGGTCCGCCAATCATGGCGGCAACCAGCGAGACCACCATCAGCACAGTGCTCATAATCGAGATGGTGGCGGCAGCGTCTTCAGCGGTCTGACCGATGTAATCCTGAAGAATGTAGAGCTGATAGTTGAGAATCATGTAGTAGCTGAAAATCAGCAACGAACGGCCAATGAATGCCATCCAAAAATCGTGAGCACCCTTGGTCGGTGGACGGAAGCTGGCGAGAATATCTTTGAGACTTCCTGAAGGCTTCGGGGCATTCATATTGGACTTCTCATGCGGCCACAGGAAAACGCACACAACACCCGAAATACCCATCACAACACCAGCAAGCACAAAGCCTGGAATCATCGTGGTAATGAACTGTGCGCCGATAATCGCACCGAGAGAAGCACCGACGGTAGCGCCGGCTGAGTAGAACGCGCTCATCAAACCGCGCTGTTCTTCAGGAACACGGTCAGACAGCGAGGCGACCAGCGGGGCGATCATCATATTCAGACCGACCATGCACAGACAGTAGCTAATACCGACAGTTACCGCATTAGGTAGTACGCCGATAAGGAACAGCGTCACGCCGGCGATAATACTACCGCAGAAAATCCACGGTGTTCGCTTGCCAAAAATAGTGCGAGTACGGTCAGACAAGTTACCAACAATAAGATTCGACACCAGTGAGGCAAGAGCAGTTGCCGAACTGAGCACACCGTTAATGGCGTTGTAATTGTCGGGAGCTATCTCCATCAGTCGCTGTGGCAACAGAACGGCGGCGACAATCTGCAAGCCAGCTGCCCACATCAGGTTGAACGCAAAGAAAGCGGCGGCAAATCGTGCAATTTGTGCTTTTGTCAGCATGTGTTTCGCCGTCGTAGAAGCGGCGGTGTGGTCTTGAGACATGACCAATCTCCTTCCTTGGTGATATGGCTGCGCGGGTGCAACAGTGCGTGTGCGCAGCGTACCGGCAGCCGTTGCCAGTACTGATTGGTGCGTCTGTGGCGGGTTCATCGTCTACTTAACTTGTGGTTGGTAGACGATAAAAACGACGTCATTGGCGCTTACCCAAAGGGTTTTCAATTCGTTATCTTATAACTATTAAATATAAAACAGCAAGGCGTGTTGCTAAGAAACAACAAGATTGTTGCTGACTGTCCGAATTGCTAATAACGGTGTCATGTAACGCTGCGAAACAAAGACACTGCTAATCTAAGTGATGGACTGAGGAAGGGAAGTGGCATTTATGGCTCTCAACAAGGACGCATCGTTCAAACCAATTGGTCGACGCGTACGAATGAGCCCTGAGGAACGTCGTGAACAGATCGCTACGCAGGCTGCTTCTCTTATTGCACGTTACGGTTCTTACGGTGTATCGATGCAGTCGATTGCAGATGCCGTAGGGCTAACATTACCTGGTTTGTATCACTACGTGAAAGATCGCGACGAGCTTTTGACGTTGGTTATTGAACGCATATACGACCAGACAATGCCCTCTCTTGAGTCGTCTGCTGAGCAATTTCGTTCAGAACGCGGCTTACCTGCTGACTCGGCGTTGAGTTTGCCGTGGATGATGCGGCATATTGTGCAGAGCAATGCCGAACGTTCTGAAATGGTGACGTTATTTATGCGGCTGGCAGTTGAAGCTTCTGACCCACAGCATCCAGCGCATACGTATTACCAGAACCGTCACCATTCGGTACAGAGTAGCATGATGCAACTGTCGTGGCATCTGCCAGATGCTTACAAAGATTCAGAGCGCCTACATGACTTAATTGTGGCGTCATTCTGTGTGATGGACGGGGTGCAGATACAGTCGTTAACGAATCCTACGGAAGGCATGCTGGACTTGTGGGATAAAGCTGAGCGTATTCTTTTCCCCTCACCGATGTGGGATGACTATCGCTGAAAATGGCAGTACAGTGTTGCTGTCAATAACCATGTCTGTTACATTCTTACTCACTATTTTCCATTTTCTGTTCACTGCGCTAAACAGGCGTAAGTGGTATCACGTGAAGGAATAACAATGGCGATTACGATGAACCTGTATTACACCGGGCGCAATGGTGCGGCGCGTGCGTTCGCTGAAGAAATGGAATCGTCAGGTACCGCTGCGGCGATCCGTGCTGAAGACGGCAACCTGCGTTATGCCTATTTTGTGCCCATGGATGATCCCGAAACGGTGTTGTTGATCGACTCGTGGCGTGATCAGGCAGCGCTTGATGTGCATCATGCCACATCAATGATGGGTGTGATTGCTCAGCTGCGAGACAAGTACGATTTACATATGCGCGCCGATCGATACCTTTCTGACGACAACGGTGTTTTAGACAGTGATTCGGCGTATCTGCGTTCGTGACGGACTTATACTGTTTCGCTCTGTGTAAGCACGAAACTGAGATAAAAGCCGACATTCTATTTTCATACGCACATGTCAACAATGATCTAACAGCGACTACTGTTTTCTTCTTGATGGTGCTTGCTCAATGCCGTTTTGCTTAATGCTGCCGTTAAGGCAGATTGAGGCAGATTAACGTGGATTAAGTTGGCGTTGGTTCTGCCCTAGATTCTAGTGGTTTCAGTGTTCCCAGTGCAGACTTTGCTTATCGGTATGAGGTAGACGTTTTATGCGTGGAGGGGAGTCTCTGTTCCCGACCTCGACAAAATGCTTCGCGCTATATAGGACGCCTTTATGCGAGGGAGTCTTCTTCACCTGCCACTGTATTCGTTGTCTTTTGTGTGCTTGCCATTATTTGACCTTTGAACAAATCGAGGTATATAGTGAACTTACCTAATGGATGGTAGATAACGACGATGATACTTTCCATCAGGCATATGTCAATGTAGACAAAGGAAAGAAAACACCATGAATAACACCGTTACTGCGACCAATCAGAAATTATTTGCCACACAAAAATTGCGGTCACAGTGAAGGCTTAAAACCGTTATCATCCAGCTTTATCGAATAAGAATTCAATAGAGCCGGAATGATCACAGGAAATCATGAGGCAACGCAGCTTCTACCAGCCTTCTATTGACCTGCACTCGCTAACGAAAAGAGATACCAATGGCAATGTGGATTGAAACAACACAAAACAACAAACTTGTTAACAAAACACCAGAGACAACCGGCGCTACCAGTTCTACTGACTTACAACTTGACGGCAACATCTATCAGGCGTTGCGCGGTTTCGGCGGTTGCTTTAATGAACTCGGTTGGCGTCCACTACAAACAGTGAATGAACAGGAACGCGAACAGATCATCAAAGAACTCTTCAGCCCCGATGAAATGAACTTCACCTTCAACCGTTCCCCAATGGGAGCCAACGACTTCGCTGAAAGCTGGTACAGCTACGACGAGGTAGACGGCGACTACGATCTTGAACACTTCAGCGTCGAACGTGACGAAAAAGCCATCATCCCTTATATTCACAGCGCCCAGAAGTGGCAGCCGAATATGCAGCTGTTTTCCAGCCCATGGAGCCCACCAACGTGGATGAAAAAACCGAAGGCATACAACTACGGTCGCATCGTTGAAACACCAGAAAATCTCACCGCCTACGCCAACTACATGGTTAAGTTTGTGCAGGCCTACGCTGAACACGGCATCACCGTTAATCAAGTTCATGTACAGAACGAGGTGTTTGCCGACCAGAAATTCCCCAGCTGTGTGTGGAGCTCCGACGCGTTGAAAGTCTTTATCCGCGACTACCTTGGCCCCGCCTTCGACAAGGCCGGCTTAGACACCGACATTTGGCTCGGCACTATCAACGGTCCAGAAGATATGGCATGGACCGGCGGCTATGGCATGAAACTCGACAATTACAACCGTTTCATCGACAACATTCTCTTCGACGACGGCGCTCGCAAGTACATCAAAGGTGTCGCCTACCAGTGGGCAGGTCAGAATGCTATCGCTCGTACCCACGAATCATGGCCAGAAATCGAGCTCATTCAGTCCGAATCCGAATGCGGTATGGGAGACAACAGCTGGGAATACGCCGAATATATTTTCCACCTGATCAACCATTATTTCCGCAACGGTGCCACAGCCTACACGTATTGGAATATGATCCTCGACGATCAAGATTCCACATGGGGATGGTGGCAGAATTCGCTGTACACTATTGCCGCCGATACTCATGAGGTGCGCCGCAACCCCGAATGGTATGTGATGCGTCACTTCTCCAAATATGTGCGACCAGGTGCGCATGTACTCGGCACCACCGGCCATTTCAATTCGATGGCGATCGCTTTCCGCAATCCGGATGAATCAGTTGTGGTTGTCGCACAGAATGCTCTCGACTACGAGATGCCATTCACTTTTGCAGACCCGCAGAACGCCGGCCGTGGTATCAAAGCTACATTGGCACCGCGCTCGTTCAACACCTTCGTATTGGACTAAGCACTAAAGCCGTATGGAGAAGCTGACCAGCTCGTTCAACGAGGATCTGAACAAATGTATTCGCCATAGGTTCATCGAACGAACTGACAATTGAGCAGGCCTGACACGCGCCTGTCTGTTGCCGACAATTCACCAACATATGGCGCTTTTCTCAACAGGTTTGCCACACAAATTCATACGATAGAACCATTTACGTGGTGGCAGTGCCATACAGCACCAACAAGGCGGATTGACACTGCTGCCACAGACTAACAGACCATTTGTTGAATAACGTCCAACACAATTACCTGTAACGACCATGAATACAGCACAACACTCTCCAACTCAGCAAAGGAGCACAGCCATGGCACAACATACGGTAGACGATATCCTCTTTGGAGCCGCCTACTACAGCGAATACATTCCGCGTGATCTCGACCGAGTTGACGACGACATGGCCATGATGAAAGCCGCCGGAATCAACGTTATCCGCATTGCCGAATCTACGTGGAGCACCGAAGAACCGCAACCTGGCGTTTTTGATTTCACCTACGTCGACAAATCCATTGACGCTGCTCATAAAGCAGGCATTAAAGTTATTGTGGGCACTCCCACCTACGCGGTGCCGACGTGGATGATCAAGATGCATCCTGAGGTGCTTGCCGACACCCCCAACGGTCCAGGCAAATACGGTCCACGTCAGATCATGGACATTGTTAATCCGACATTCCGTTTCTACGCCGAACGTATTATTCGCACGCTCATCGCCCATGTCGCCGACCATCCAGCTGTTATCGGCTACCAGGTTGATAACGAAACCAAGTACTACGATTCGGTGTCGCCAACAATGCAAACGATGTTCATCAAACATCTACGCGAGCGCTTCAACAACGATCTTGACGCACTCAACGAGGCTTTTGGACTCGACTATTGGTCGAACCGTATCAACGCGTGGGAAGATTTTCCTGACGTCACCAATTCAATTAACCAGTCGTTGCGTGGCGCTTTTGACCGTTTCCGCCGTCAGACGGTTACCGATTACTT
Source organism: uncultured Bifidobacterium sp. (assembly GCA_964417995.1). Taxonomy (GTDB): domain Bacteria; phylum Actinomycetota; class Actinomycetes; order Actinomycetales; family Bifidobacteriaceae; genus Bifidobacterium. The sequence continues at coordinate 13,581 of CAYQJZ010000011.1, read as the reverse complement.
GGCATGGCAGGCGTCAATTGTGCGCGAATACGCGCGCGACGACCAGTTCATCACTCAGAACTTCGACTATGAATGGCGCGGCTACTCCTACGGTATTCAGCCAGCCGTCGACCATTTCAAAGCTGCCAAAGCAATGGATATTGCTGGCGTAGACATCTACCATTCCACCGAAGACGAGCTGACCGGGCACGAAATCGGCTTCGGCGGCGATATGACCCGGTCCATCAAAGACGGCGCCAACTACCTGGTATTGGAAACCGAAGCACAAGGCCAACACGGGTGGCTGCCATTCCCCGGTCAGCTGCGATTGCAGGCCTACTCACACCTGGCAAACGGTGCTGACAGCGTGATGTATTGGCATTGGAGTTCAATCCACAACTCCTTTGAAACCTATTGGAAGGGTCTACTCAGCCACGACTACGCCGAGAACCCCACTTACCGAGAGGCTGCTGACTTCGGCAACACCATCACTGACCCCAAGGTCGGCAGTCGTCTCAAACATCTAACAAAGCACAACCAGGTAGCGATTATGGTTTCCAACGAATCGCTATCTGCCCTCGACTGGTTCCTTATCGAAGCAGGCTTCCCCTTCGGTGGCACACTCAAATACAATGACGTGCTCCGTGCCGTATACGACGCGTTATTCGACCTCAACATCGAATGCGACTTTGTACCCGTCGATGCGTCTTTGGAACGTCTCAACCAGTACAAGATGGTAGTAACCCCCGCACTCTATTGCACGCCGCAAAGCACCATCGACACGCTACAAGAGTACGTTAAGAATGGTGGACACCTCGTCTCTACACTGCGCTCCTTCGTTACCGACGATGACGTCAAAGTCTGGCATGACACTGCGCCACACGGACTTGCTGACGTGTTCGGCATAAGCTACAACCAGTTCACTCGACCCAAGAACGTTGGTATTACCTTCAGCGGTACACTCGCTGGCACCCCCGACAGCGAATCCAGTGCGCTCATTGAACTACTTAAGCCAGCTGATAGTACGGATACACTGGCCACTTACACGCATTATGCGTGGAAAGATTACGCAGCCATCACCCGCAATACTTATGGGGCTGGCTCAGCTGAGTGGATCGCCACCATGCTTCCACCAGAGGCGATGCGAACGGTACTGGCCGAGGCCGCTGACCATGCCGGAATTACCGGTGCAGGTCGAGCACTCGCCGGAGAAATCACTGTGCGTCAAGGTATAAACGCGGCTGGAGAAACAGTAACCTACCTGCTCAACTACTCGGCAGAACCAGCTGATATCTCCTGCCCTGTATCGGGTGAGATTGTTGTGGGTGGCACACGTATTATCACCGATGGCACAGCTGTGGACGATATAACCGTTGGTCCATCTGCTGGAGACACCGTAACTAAAGACGATGCAATCACTGTGGGCCCGTGGAACGTGGTAATAATCGCCAGCTGACGTTTGCTGCCCGTCTGTGTATGGGTAGCACATGTCAAGACTGCGGGCGCATCTAAAGCCACAGGCGATGCCTGTCTGTGTAGCACATGCGGTGCTTGAATATTGGTAAGTGATGTTCAAGCACCGC
>CAYQJZ010000011.1:0-11919 GCA_964417995.1 uncultured Bifidobacterium sp. | reverse complement strand
GCCGCTTTATAATGTAGCGACTGAGACGAATGGTAATGGTGCCAAACCAGTACGAGGTGCGTAATGAATCTGTCGGTATGCGTGGTTGAAGATCAACAAGACTGCCGCCGTCAGCTGTGCACGTATGTGGAACGCTACGGACGGAACACCGACAAACACATCGCTATCACCGAATATACCGACGGTGACGAACTCGTAGAGCATTACCGACCAGGGAATGACATCATCCTTCTGGATATTGCCATGCGATTCATGGACGGTATGGAAACAGCCCGCGCCATTCGCAAAATTGACGATTCCGTCATCATTATTTTCGTTACCAATGCTCCGCAATACGCAATGGCCGGTTATGAGGTGCAAGCCTTCGACTATATTCTCAAACCCGTATCATACGGCGTGTTCTATCAGCATTTCGACCACGCTGTACGCACCTTAGAACGTCGTTGTAAAACCGAAGAACACATGGTGTTCGCCGTGCAAGGCGGTGTACGGCGCGTAGCCGAACGTTCCATTCGCTATATCGAAGTAAACGATCACACTCTTATCGTCCACACCACCAATGGTGATATCAAAATACGCGGCACACTACGCGACATAGAAAAACAACTCAACTCATCAATGTTCTTCCGATGCAACAAAATGTTCATTGCGAATCTTGACTTCATTGATGCCATTGACGGCAACGATGTAACAATCGGCAACGACACTATATTAGTAAGCCGATCACGCCGCAAACCCCTACTCGACGCACTCAATGCGCGAATGAGTGGCATAACAATCGAGGCCCAGCCATGACATTGGCGGAAACGCCTGGCAGCTATTACGCACTGGCTTACTGGCTGGCAGCAGTGGTAGTGATACTGGTTGAACCGCACAGGTTCAACCGGCCCCGAACAACATGCATCGCTGCAATTGGCCTGCTGCTATTAGAAGGATGGTGTCTGCTCACCAACGACATTCCCGACATTCTTTTCATCCCCTGTGTACTGGTTATTATTCTTCTCGTTTTCGCCATAATGGTCATCACATGCCGTCTCAAAATCAAACAGATAGGGTATCGCTGTGTTCATGTAGTGATGCTTGGCGAGTTTGCTGCTTCACTGGAATACCAGATCTACTATTACGCATTACAAAGCGGATTCTTACCCGACACATGGTGGTCGAATGCACTATGTCTGGTAGTTATCCATTCACTGGTGTTCAGCATCATTTTTCTGGTATGCCGTCGAATAATTATTGACGATGAATCCTTGCCTATAGGGTGGCATGAATTGGGAACAGCCATATGCATTGGCATCTTCGCATATGCATTAAGCAATATCAGCTATGTACTCACCGATACACCCTTTAGTGCCTCATTATCGTCGGAATTATTTGCTATCCGTACACTCACCGATTTTGGCGGTCTCGCGGTACTTGTGGTTTACGATTCTCAGCTGCGCGCTCGCCGACTCAGTTCTGAAGAAGCTGCGTTACGATCCATGCTGCGCATGTATTACAGCACATATCGATTCTCTAAGGAGAGCATGGATGCAGTAAATCGCAAATACCACGATCTTAAGCATCAGATTTCTATGCTGCGTTCTATCAGCACAGAAAATGACGATCGCAACCGCTATTTGGATCGGTTAGAACAACAAATCAGTGGGTTTGAATCACAAATTCACACCGGTAACGACGTATTTGACACATTAGTGAACACCAAAAGTCTGCAGTATCGCGAGCAGGGCGTTACCTTAACCGTTATGGTGCAAGGCGAAGCTTTGGAATTCTTCGACTTAATAGACTTATGGTCACTATTCGGCAACGCTCTCGATAATGCGATAGAAGCAGTACTCAAAATTCCTGATACCAACAGTCGAATTATCCGATTAGCAGTTGCACGCGCCAAAGGTTTTGTTCGCATCGATATAGAGAACCGATTCATGGGCGATGTGGTTATCGACCGTGGCGTGCCACGCAGTACCAAAAACGATCCCGTTAACCACGGGTACGGTTTTGCCAGTATGCAAGAGATTGTGCACCGCTATGGTGGCACTATTCGAACTGATGCGGCTGATGGATGGTTCGGTTTACATATTCTTATTCCTGTCCGATAACACCGTGAAACCGAGCGGCGTTCTGGACAGTTACGTTGTTGCTCCAGTTCGTGTTATGTTGTGCGTTTGACGGTCTGAAGACAACTGTTGGCGCCATAGTAAACGCATCAGCGATTCGCGCGCATTAAGGTATGCGGTTAAGGCACCGTACCGGTAGTATGCCGGTATTGATGAATGGCAGATGTGTACAGGGAGGTATACGGATGCGTCGATGCGATTTCACCAATGGGTGGACATGTAAAAAAGCCGACAGTACAGGCCCTGGCACGCCGGTTCTTATCCCTCACGATGCCATGTTGGACGATCCACGTACCCCTGACAGTTTAGGTGGGGGGAATATTGGATGGTTTTCCGGCAATGACTACCTGTATGAGAAGCATTTCGAATTAAGTGAAAAGCAGCAGGGAAAGGCTCTCATCTTAGAGTTTGAAGGGGTTTATCGCGACGCTTCAGTGAGTATTAACGGCACAGAAGTCGCGCGTTGCCCTTACGGGTACAAAAATTTCTTTGTTGATATTAGTGATGAGGTTTTTTTTGACCGGCCCAACACCGTAACAGTACTTGCCCGCAATGCTGAACAGCCCAACAGTCGCTGGTATTCAGGAACTGGCATTTTTCGACCAGTATGGCTTTATGAGGGTGAACGAGATCGTCATATTCTGCCAGAAGGAATCCGTGTGCATACTGTCTCAACCAATCCTGCGGTGGTGGAGATTCAACTGCTAGCCAATGCAGAAGGCGAAGCACGGTTAGAGATTATTGACGAGACTAATCAGGTGGTTGCCACCAGCAGTATCACCACAGATGATGCCGTGCGTGTACAAATTCCCGACTGTCAACTCTGGTCGCCAGAACACCCGACTTTGTATCGCTGCCATGTAGTTCTTGGTGAGGATGAGCAAACTATCACATTTGGTGTGCGTAGCCTGACATGGGACACTACAGGGGGCTTGAAAGTCAATGGTGAGCGCGTTATTCTTCGTGGCGCCTGTATCCACCACGACAACGGCATCCTCGGTGCATGCGCATGGCAAGAAGCCGAAGAGCGCAAAGTTCGGTTGATGCAATCAGCCGGGTATAACGCGCTGCGTTCTGCGCACAATCCCTGTTCCAAAGCATTGCTTGACGCTTGTGACCGTCTGGGGATGCTGGTTTTAGACGAGTACGTTGACATGTGGTACATCCATAAAACCCGTTATGATTACGCCACTCATATGCAGCAGCAGTGGGCTGACGATCTTAAAGCTATGGTGGACAAAGATTACAACCACCCCAGCGTCATCATGTACTCCACAGGCAATGAGGTCAGTGAAACAGCACAGCCTAAAGGCATTGCGCTCACTCGTGCTATGACGGAGTACTTGCATCAGATTGACGGTACCCGGCCGGTGACGTGTGGTGTCAACATCTTCTTTAACTTCCTTAGTTCTATCGGTTTCGGTGTGTATACCGACAGCAAAGCTGAAAAGGAAGTTGAGCAGGCGAAGAAAAAGAGCAACGGTACTAGAAAACATAAGCCGGTGGGCAGTGAATTTTATAACACCATGGCTGGTTTATTAGGTGACAAAGTCATGAAAATGGGCGCCACGTTACCGCCTTGTGATTGGAAGACGCGCGACGCTTATGCAGCAATGGATATTGCCGGATACAACTACGGTATTTTGCGCTACAAGCACGATCTCAAGAAGTATCCAGAACGCCTTATTGTCGGCAGTGAAACTTTCTGCGCAGACGCTTACGATTTCTGGAAGATTGCCCAAAGTAATCCACGTATTATCGGTGATTTTGTGTGGGCAGGACAAACGTATTTGGGTGAAGTGTCTGACAGTTTCATTGACTACGCTGAGTACATGCCGCCAGAAGCAAAGAACGATCCGAGTGGGTGGATTCATGGCGGCTCCAGCCGCGTTGATTTGATTGGTTTCCAAACCGGTGAGGCTCGCTATACACAGGTCGCTTTTGAACTCACTGACAATATTTACATTGGTGTACGCCCGGTGTATGAGAAGCTTAACCACATTCCCACATGGAATCTCACTGATGCAGTAGAAAGCTGGTCATGGCGCGGACGCGAAGGGTTCACTGCGCAAGTTGAGGTCTATGCACGCGCAGCCAGCGTAGAACTGCTGGTGAATGGCCGTAGCGTCGGACGTAAAAAAATGCGCAACGATTGCCGTGCCGTGTTCTCCACCCCCTATGAGAACGGTGAGATCACTGCCATTGCTTATAACGATTCGGGCAAACCCCTGGCAACAACATTGCTGCATACGGCTGACGAATCCACAGTGTTGTCTGTCAACGTTGAGAATGGCGGACCTGGTCGCAACGGCGTAGCTTTCCTGCCAATTGAATACACTGACAACAACGGCGTATGGAAACCGACCGAACATCGTGAGCTTCGCGTTGATGTTGATGGTGGAACACTACTCGGATTAGGCAGTGCACAACCATACATCAAACGCAGTTACCGCAGTAATACAACCGGAACCTATTACGGTCGTGCACTGGCCGTTATTCGAGTAGAACGCGGCAATACTGCCGTAGTACGTGTTACCGACGGCGAGCGTAGCACAGAGGTTAACGTAGCTCGATTGCAGTAGGTAACGGGAGCGTTAACAGTTCGCGACCGAATCAAAGCTGATGACGGTAGAAGCCTCAAAAGCGTGGTATTTCACCGATACCGTAGTATTACGGGGTTATGCCCCGTGAAACAAGGAGGTTTCTATGGTAAAGGGTTCGCGTAACTCTGGTTTGTGGCGGGGTTTAACGGCTTTTACCGCGTCGATATGCGCGATAGTCGTAGCCGGTACTGTCATAGCTCAGAATAATGCAGGCACGATTAATTCGTGGTTTGGTACATCGAACTACAAACTGGAAACAGTGAGTGATGAAGATACTGGTGACGCTACGTATTTCGATTCGGAATACGATGACGTTGCTGATCTTATTGAAGCGAAGAATGAACTTGCTGAACAGATCAGTGAGGAAGGCAGTGTTCTGCTGAAGAACGACAATGATGCGTTGCCGATCGACATTAGCAGCGAAACGGTGACATTGTGGGGTATGAACTCGCATACGCCGACGCTTGGCGGCATGATCGGTTCGACAGCTGTTGTTGATTCTGACAGTGGACAGGTTGCTTACGATCTGGAAACAGCCCTGACAGAGAAGGGATACACTCTCAATCAAGACATGATTGACCTGTACTCCAGTGATGAGGCTATGGAGTATGCGCGTATGGGGTTCGGTTCGACTGGTCATGGTTTAACCCCGTCGTTCACCGCAACGTATGAGGAACCGTCCACTTATCAGGTAGGCGAGATTCCTGCTTCTCTCTACTCTGATGAGGTTCTGGCCAGCGCTGATGACACGGTAGCTGTTGTAGTGATTTCTCGTGATGCGTCTGAGGCTGCTGATTACGAGCCGGATATGGAGAACGGTACGGAAGGTGACTCGTTTGAGCGTCCGCTGGCATTGTCGGATTACGAGCGTGACATGATCGAGCTCGCCAAAGAGCACAGTACCAGGGTGATTGTGCTGATCAATTCCGATAATGCTATGGAAATCGACGAGTTGAAGAACGATGATGGCATTGACTCGATCCTGTGGGTCGGTTTGCCAGGTATCAACGGTTTCCTCGGTGTGGCTGATGTTCTTAGCGGTGACGCCAATCCTTCCGGTCACCTGGTTGACACCTACGCAGTGAACACCACCTCGACTCCAGCAATGGTGAACTGGGGAATCTACCTGTACACGAACTCCACGCAGTCTGACGATGCTGAACTGACCGAAGAAAACAAGGCCGACTGGTATGTGGTTGAATCCGAAGGCATCTATTCGGGCTACACCTACTACGAGACCCGTTATGAGGATCTTGTCCTCGGTCAAGGTAACGCCGACTCCACTGAGGGTTCCTCCACCGGTGACGCATGGGATTACGCTGACGAGGTGAGTTACTCGTTTGGTTATGGTTTGAGCTACACCACTTTTGAGCAGGAATTGTCTGATGTGACGGTTGATATTGGTGGTGATGGTTCAACAGCTACTGTTGTGGTTACCAACACTGGTGATGTGGCAGGCAAGGATGTTGTACAGCTGTATGTACAAACGCCATATGATGGCGATCTCGAGAAATCCGCTATTCAGCTCATCGGCATCGCCAAGACTGACGAACTCGAACCGGGCGAATCACAAACCATTACCGTGACTTTCGACGCGGAAGATATGTGCAGCTACGACGAAGAGCACGACAATGGTGACGGCACTTATGGCGCGTGGGTACTGTCGGATGGTGATTATTATTTCGCTATCGGCAACGGTGCTCACGAGGCGCTGAACAACGTGCTCGCCAACAAAACTGGTAGTGAAGACGGCCTGGTCACTATTACTGACAGTGAGTCCATCAACGCGGATAACGCTACCTTGTTCACTCTTGACGAGGAAGACGCCACCACATACTCCGAGAATGTGGAGAATGCGTTGCAGGAGGCTGATCTGAACAACCTGATCGAGGACGCTGTCGAATACACCACACGTTCTGACTGGTCTGTCGGCTGGGAAGAAGTGGAAAGCATCACTCCTACCGAAGAGATGATGGTTGGTCTGACTAACAGCAACTATGAACTGACCGAAAACGGAGACGGCACAGAATGGGGCGTGGATTCCGGGTTGACCATTATCAACATGGTAGAAACCGATGATGAAGGCAACTTCGTTGGAGTTGTTGATATTAACGACCCGATGTGGGACGAACTGGTCAGCCAAATCACTCTCGACGAGGCTATCAACTACATCGAACACCAAGGTGACGGTGCTGAAGCTATCAACTCCATCTCGTTGGAAGAAGTCTACATGCCTGACGGTCCAATTGGTATTACCTACGATCAGGTTGGTGGCTATTCCGTACAGTGGAGTGAAGACGAATCATCAGAGCCTACCTACGTAAGCTCCGACAGTGAATATGCTACCTATTCGATGGAATCATTCCCCACCGAACCAGTGGTAGCTTCCACATTCAATACGGAACTCGCCGAGCGTGAAGGCGAACTGATGGGCGAAGACAACCTGTGGTCGAACACCAACGCCATGCAAGCTCCAGGCCTGAACCTGCACCGTAACGCGTACAATGCACGCAACCACGAGTACTACTCAGAAGATGCGATGCTGAGCTCCATTATGGGTTCGGCACTATGCACAGGCGGCACCAGCAAGGGTTCCATCATGGTTCCGAAGCACTTTGCCTTCAACCATCAGGAAACCAACCGTTCCGGCATATCAACATTCATGACCGAACAGGCAGCACGAGAGAAAGAACTGAGAGCATTCCAAAACATATTGCAGGAGAATCTCGCTCTCGGTCTGATGACCAGCTTCAATCGTGTAGGCACAGTGTTCGCTGGTGCTGACGAGGGCCTGCTCACACAGATCCTCCGCAATGAATGGGGCTTCGTTGGCGAAGTGTACACCGATATGATCAACGGTGCTGACTACATGAACTGGCGAGACGTAGTCTTCGCTGGCGGCGGTAACCTGTTGACCACATCGGCATACGAGACCTCAGAAATCGGAACGATGGCTGCATCCAAGGAAGCTATCGAAAAAGACACTGAATTCCAGCTGGCAATGAAGCAAACACTCAAGTACAGTCTGTACGCCGCAGCTTCCAGCAGTTTGATGAATGGTATGACATCCGATTCGCAGATGACATACCAGATTACCTGGTGGCAGTGGTGCCTGTACGCCGCGTGTGCTGTATTCGCAATACTCACCATCCTTAGCGTGCTCAAGTGGGTGCTGGGCCTGCGTCAAGCTGAATCGATCGGAAGGGACAAGTGAGATGAAAAGCAAGAAAGTTGGATTAGGTCTCACCGTTGTAGGAGCAGTGCTTGCTATCGCATCCATTGTGCTCTACGGCCAGGTGCAGTACCAGATGGTAGCAGTGTACGTGCTACTCGGCATTGATATTGCTGTCGCAGTGGTGGCAATTATCGGCACATTCATCCGCGGACAGTTGAAGGTACTGGATGTAGCGCCGGTGCTCACTTCAGTATTAGCTGCCTCCGCTGCAGCTTGGGCAGCCATGGTTATGGTCAACCAGATCGCCTATGTCATCTCCGGACTGGACAGTATTGACACCATCACCTCGTTCATCGTTTATGAAGTTGTGACAGTGGTGGCGTTGATAGTGAACATTGTGGCCGCATTCGTAGGACTTGCAGGAGAAAAGACTGCTGCAGCCTGACGGCGAGATGACCAAACTGGCATACACTCGTGTGGTTGAGGTATATGCCAGACGAGTACAACAAAGTGAATAGCCTCAGTGAGGGTGTGGCGGTATGCGTCGCACCCTCACTAATACACAGAAAGAACATTAATGACACTGGGTTTTGATGAGAAAATCAACGGCGTCAATCTCGGCAACTGGCTGGTTCTGGAAAAGTGGATGTCCCCCAAACTCTTTGACGCATGTGGCGAAGAAGATGAGATCTGGATGCATCGCACCATGGATCAGGATTCATTACAAGCGCTGCTTAAAAAACATCGAGACACCTACATGACACTTGATGATTTTCGGGCGATTGCCGCACACGGTTACAACCTTGTACGAATTCCAGTGCCGTATTTTATTTTCGGCGATCTGGAAGGCCACCCAGGGTGCATAGACTATCTCGACAAGGCCTTTGAATGGGCGTCGCAAACTGGTTTACAAGTATTGATTGACCTTCATACTGTGCCAGGATCACAGAATGGGTACGACAATGGTGGAATCACCGGCGTATGCAAGTGGTACAAAAATCCCAAAGCTGTTGAATACTCGTTAACAGTTCTGGAACGTCTTGCCGAACGCTACCGTGATGAGCCAATGTTGTACGGCATCGAAGTTGTTAACGAGCCGATCAGTTGGCTGGTTTACGTAACAGCGCCTTCAACAGGCCATGCCAAAGACAAACAAGAAGCCCAAGGCAGCAGTTTTGTGCCCATGAAGTTCCTCAAGCCTTTCTATCGCGAAGCATACCGGCGTTTGCGAGCCAAACTGCATGACAAGCATGTGATTGTTTTCCATGATGGGTTCCGCCCGAACAGGTGGCGCGACTGGTTTGTATGCGAAGGCATGAAGAACGTCATCCTCGACACGCATATCTACATCTATGCAATGGAAACATTTGTTCCCATCCACGCCATGTGGCTGTACAAACTGTTTGTCAAATACAACGAGTGGATAATCCGCCGCGCTGCTAAGTACACGCCGATGGTAGTTGGTGAGTGGAACGTAGTTAACATGCTGGCACTGAAAAAAGGCGATAAAGCCAAAGCTGCCGGTGGCGACAAAGAAGCTGCCAAGCGCCGTGTTTACCAGGAGGTAGGCAAACTCGAGCTCCCAGCATGGCAGAGTTCAGCCGGGCATATCTACTGGAACTACCAGCTCGTGCGTCACAACGATGAAGCTCCTCTCGACTTCCGCAACGGTGGAGACCTGGAAGCATGGGATCTTACTCATGCGTGGAGTCACGGTTGGATGGATGCCAATCGCAGATAATTTATGCTGGACAGTCCCAAGCATTGTATAGGCGTTTTATAGGCAGGTTGCGCAATATTTGCTATTTGCGTGACCTGCCAGTTTTTCACGCATCTCGCGCGAGCTGCGTGAGCCAGTCAGTATTGGTGAATGCGATTCTTGCAACGTCGTGAGTTATAAGGCATAAGGGGCTTAGAACACAGTATGTATTCTGGCTAATCTCAGTCCATTCTGTGTAGAACTTTGAGTGGTTTACCGTTTGTAACGCCACTGGCAAAAACCCGTGCACAATGCTACCGCCCTCTCGTGAACTGGCATGTACAGCACGTAACAAAACATCATGCAGAGGTTCGCGAGATTGCACAACACGCACGGTTGTGCAACAGGACGGTGCATTCGTGCGACAACGATTGCACCTTCGCATTTGCGGGACACAATCGAAATATGCGCGATGACTAATTAGCTCCTTTATAGCTCGGTTTGTCACCTGTGCATCCAGCATGATGAAGTACTGGTACGCCGACGATCTCCGGCGTTACAAGGCTGGCGTGCATTGCCTCAGTACCGATGCGTCGCCCATGCAGAAGAGATACAACCTAAAAGATTTAGAGGCTCAATATGAGTAGCACAGTTACCAAGCGCGGCGGCATATGGTCCACGCCGCTGCTACGCACACGCATCAAAACAGAGAATGTCACATGGGGAGAAACCCTTGTCGGTTTCTTCATTGGACCAATAGGCGTTTTACTGCTCAACGCAATTATCCTCAACTACATCAACGTTTACTTCACCGACGTCCTTGGCTTGTCAGGAACGTTCTTGGTGGTATTCCCGGTTGTCTCGTCAATACTGGCGATGATCGTTAACATCATCATGGGTATGGTCGTCGATCGCACCATGACGTCGGCTGGTAAGGCAAGACCATATATCCTCATTGCAGCGCCGCTGCTGCTAGTCTCCGGCGTCATTCTGTTCACCGTTCCTGTTTCGGTGGGTAGTGGCATTGCGCAGATGGCGTGGATCGTCATTGCATACAACCTGTACCTGTCGTTTGCTAACGCAATTTATTCGATGGGTCATTCGTTGATGGTGCCACTGTCAACCCGCGATCCAGAAAAGCGTAACCAGCTGTCGGTCTGGACTAACACCGCCGTTTCAGGTTCAGTAGGTGCAGCAAGCATCGTTTTCCCTGTGATTATGGCGTTCTTGGGTGTTTCACCGCAACGCTGGGCCGCTGTGATGTGTGTGTTCTCCGGAATAGCTGCGGCGGCAGCCATCCTCGAATACTATTTCACTCGCGAGCGCATCACTGAAGAAACGATGAAAAACCCTGCCGCTCAGCAGGTTGCGCAAGAGAACAGCAAGAAAGATGCCGCCATTACCATCGGTACACAGCTCAAAGCGATGCTAACCGAAAAATACTGGTGGATGATCATTATCTTTTATCTGCTGTGGCAGTTCGCTGGCAACATGAAGAACAGCTCGATGACGTATTTCTGCAACTACGTTGTCGGTACATACTCTGATGGCTACACGCAAACAATCCTGGCAATCATTGGTGCTATCCCGATGGCCGCAGGTATTTTTGTTGCCTCACCAATTGCTAACCGCATTGGCAAGCAGCGCTTCCTGATTCTTGGCTTGGCTGTAGGTGTTGTTGGCGGCATTATCATGTGGATCAACCCGACGGATATGGTCACAGTTTCCGTTGGTCTGGTGGTCAAAGCTCTAGGCATGATTCCCGGCATGACAATTATGACCGCATTGTTCTCCGACGTACTCGATCACATGGAATGGAAGAATGGTTTCCGTTGTGACGGCTTGTCAATGTCGGTGTATTCGGCTTGTATGACCGGTCTCGGTGGCATTTGCTCAGGTGTGTTCAACGCCATTTTGACTGCTACTGGATACATTGCTCCAGGTGCTGATGTAACCGGGCTGGACGTTACCGTGCAGAAGACGCTAACAGACGGCACGCTGGTGTACAATCAGCCTGATTCCGCTCAGCTTGCAATTGAAGCATGCTACATCATGTTCGAACTGGTGGCATGGGCTATCCTCTTCTTTGTGATGCTTGGTCTCAACGTGGAGAAGAAGCTTCCCGCTGAACAAGAAGAGATCCGTTTACGTCGTGAAGCGGCCAATGCTGCCGACACGGACAACGCAGGTGCTAATGCAAACATCGATAGCAGCACTGGTACAAATGCTGATGGCGTCACTGCTGGTACGAGCGCCAGCAGTTTAAACGCAGGTAGTGTGAACAGTAATGCTGCAGCAGGCGGTGATTCCACTAGTAACACTGCA
>CAYQJZ010000010.1:18588-42673 GCA_964417995.1 uncultured Bifidobacterium sp. | reverse complement strand
CACTATCGCATTGCCTGTAAAAGCAGTAAATGAGGTGTTACAACTGTTAACCCACAGTAATAAGCGTGTCACACCGCGCCCATATAGTTGGGGTCATGCCAACTTTCACACGTGAAGAGATCATGCATTTGGGTGATTTGGCCCGAATTGCGCTGACTGACGAGGAGATCACCCGTCTGCAGGGCGAACTCAATGTCATTGCCGATGCCATTGCTACCGTGCAGGAGGTCGCTGGTGAAGATGTACCTCCGACTGCTAACCCGGTTCCGTTAGAGGCATATCTGCGTCCAGATGAGGCAGAAGAACCGCTGACGCAGCAGGAAGCCGTGTCCGGTGCAGCAGTATCTGAGAACGGCATGTTTGTCGCGCCGCGCATTTTGGGGGAGGAGTGAAATGACCGAGCAGATCGTCACGCTGTCTGCGGCTGAGATGGCCGCAAAAATCAAGGCCGGTGAAGTATCCAGTCGTGAACTGGTTGACGCTCATCTTCAGGTGATTGAAGCTGCCGAGCCAAGTATTAACGCTTTTTTGGCTGTGTCAGCTGATGAAGCACGTGCACAGGCCGACGCTTTTGATAAGCGCCAAGCCAAAGGCGATACTGAGGGACTACCTGAACTGGCTGGTGTTCCGATTGCTATTAAAGACATGATCGTCACCAAAGGTATCGTTACCACAGCCGCATCGAAGATTCTGGAAGGTTGGGTGCCCCCATACGATGCCACGGTTATCGAAAAACTCAAGGCAGCAGGCATGCCGCTGCTCGGCAAAACCAACCTCGATGAGTTTGCTCAGGGGTCGTCTACTGAGCATTCTGCTTACGGTCCCACCCATAACCCTTGGGATACAGAACGTGTACCAGGCGGTTCAGGCGGTGGCTCAGCCTCTGCAGTGGCTGCATTTGAAGCTCCACTGGCCTTGGGTACTGATACTGGCGGTTCTATTCGTCAGCCAGGCTCGCTAACGGGCACTGTTGGCGTTAAGCCCACGTATGGTGGTGTGAGCCGTTACGGTGCTATCGCTATGGCAAGCTCGCTTGACCAAGTCGGCCCAGTGTCACGTACTGTATTGGATTCTGCTCTGCTACAAGAAGTGATCGGTGGACACGATCGCCGTGATTCCACGTCTATTCCTGCTCCAGTACGTCCAATGGCTGCTGCCGCTCGCGAAGGTGCCCAATGTGACCTGAAAGGCATGAAGGTTGGTTTGGTTAAAGAGCTCGGTGGTGAAGGCTTCCAGCCGGGTGTTCAGGCGTGTTTTGATCATGCTGTGTCTGTACTTGAGCGCATGGGCGCTGAAGTTGTAGAGGTGTCCTGCCCGCATTTCCCGTATTCATTGGGTGCGTACTACATCATCATGCCGTCTGAAGTCAGCTCGAATCTGGCTCGCTATGACGGTATGCGGTACGGTATGCGCGTCATGCCACCAGACGACGTGCCACAAACCGCTGCCAACATGATGGCCTACACGCGTGAAGCCGGTTTCGGTGACGAAGTTAAGCGCCGTATCATCCTTGGTACTTACGCACTGTCTGCCGGATACTACGATGCATGGTACGGTTCTGCCCAAAAGATACGCACACTGATTATCAACGACTTTACACAGGCCTTTGAAAAGGCTGATGTGCTGATCTCTCCCACAAGTCCATCTACGGCGTTCAAATTCGGTGAAAAGATGGACGATCCGATGGCCATGTACATGAACGATATCGCCACAATCCCGGCAAATCTTGCTGGCGTACCCGCAATGAGCATTCCCGCTGGTTTATCTGATGACGGTCTGCCAGCAGGCATCCAGTTCATTGCCCCACAGCAGCGTGACGAGGTTATGTATAAGCCTGCAGCAGCATTAGAAGCCGCATTAAACGACGAGTGGGGTGGCCCGATCTGGCAGTCGTTGAAAACCCCGTGGCTTGAAGGCCTTGGCGAGTGAGCATCGGAGGAACAGGAATTATGGCTGAAAAACTGATGAAGTATGTCGACGCCGTTAAGAAGTTCGATCCGGTTCTCGGTTTAGAAACACACGTTGAATTGAGCACCAACACCAAACTGTTCTGCCCCGCGCACGTGGAATTTGGTGGCGACCCCAATTCACAGCTGACCCCAGTTTCTCTTGGTCTGCCCGGCTCTCTGCCAGTACTCAACGAGACAGCTGTCGATTATGCGATCAAACTGGGTCTCGCTCTACACTGCGACATCGCCGAATGGAGCCAGTTCGCACGCAAAAACTACTTCTATCCAGATATGCCGCGTAACTACCAGATCTCTCAGTACGATAAGCCAACCAACGGTAACGGCTATCTTGACGTAGAACTGGACGACGGTACAGTGTTCCGCGTGCCGATCGAACGTGCACATATTGAAGACGACGCTGGCAAGAACACACACGTTGGTGGTGCAGACGGCCGCATTGAAGGCGCAAACCATTCACTAGTTGACTACAACCGTGCTGGCGTGCCGCTGATCGAAATTGTCACCAAGCCAATTGAAGGTGTAGGCGACCGCGGCCCAGAAATCGCTGGCGCTTACATGCGCACATTGCGCGATATTGTGCGCGCACTGAATATTTCCCACGCACGTATGGAACAAGGCAATATGCGCGCTGATGTCAACGTGTCTTTGCGCCGCAGCCCATCCGATCCATATGGCACACGCTCTGAAACAAAGAACGTGAACTCATTCCGTGGCATTGAAAAAACTGTCCAGTATGAGATTCGTCGCCAGGCAGCAATCCTTGAAGCGGGCGGCGAAGTACTGCAAGAGACTCGCCACTGGGACGAATCTACGCAGACCACTGCTGGAGGTCGCGTTAAGTCGGACGCCGACGACTACCGTTATTTCCCCGATCCAGATCTGGTGATGCTGCATATCACTCAAGACCGCATCGATCGTCTTGCTGCTGAAATGCCAGAAATGCCACGCGAACGCCGTAACCGTTTGCAGGCTGAATGGGGTTTCTCTGATCTGGAGATGCGTGATGTAGTAAACGCTGACGCCCTTGACCTCATCGAAGAGACTATCGCTGCTGGAGCAAGCCCAGCAGGTGCTCGCAAATGGTGGATGGGTGAGCTGTCGCGTGAAGCGAACGCCAAGGGTATTGCTTTGGCTGATTTGCCGATTACTGCTGGCGATGTGGCTGATATTGAAAAGCTCATTGCCGACGGGTCTTTGAACGACAAGCTGGCTAAGCAAACTGTTGCCGGTGTGCTGGCTGGAGAGGGCACGCCTGCTGAAGTGGTAGCCAAGCACGGTTACCGTGTAGTGTCTGATGACAGCGCATTGATTGCTGCAGTTGACGAGGCTATGGCTGCTAATCCGGATGTTGTAGCCAAACT
This sequence comes from uncultured Bifidobacterium sp., assembly GCA_964417995.1. Lineage (GTDB taxonomy): Bacteria > Actinomycetota > Actinomycetes > Actinomycetales > Bifidobacteriaceae > Bifidobacterium. The sequence goes on along the minus strand of CAYQJZ010000010.1, from coordinate 39,342 downwards.
GCAGTCGGGCAATATGAAGCCGATGGGTGCGATTATTGGCGCTGTTATGCGTGCTACCAAGGGTCAGGCAGATGCCAAAGCAGTGTCCAAGATTGTTATGGAGAAGATTCACAGCTAGCGCACAACCCTTCCAGCAAGCCTTGAGATGAGTACAATACCGTCGAAGGCAAAGTTTGAAGGTAACGGACAAGGGGATGTAAGCAATGTGCCAGAATGCTGAAACTCCATTGGACGATAAGATCTCTCGTGAATTGCCGAAGCAGATCACCATCCCTCCCATTCGGGGTGAGATGGTGCATCTGCGTCCGGCAGCCATCGAGGATCTGCCTCGCATGGATGAATTGGGGGCGTACTGCGGGGCGTCGCGAATTACCGGCAAGGATTCACAAGCCGAACGTGCTGTTGTTCACGCCTGGGTTCGTCGTTCTGTGTCATGGGCGCAAGGGCATTCTTCTACCGAATCAGGGGTTGGAGATCCTGAATCGCGACGTACCATCGCATGGGCAATCCTCAGGGATGCCGATCATGATGGCGACGGCGCAGCAGCTGCTGAATCAGCAGACAATGTTATCGGCATGATTTTCCTTATCGACATTGACGGTTGGGCACGCTCTGCCCGCATCCAGGTGGTGCTTGGCAAGGATTACCGAGGCCGTGGCTACTCGCGAGACGCTATGCCTCGTGTCATGACATTCGGGTTCGCGCCCGAACCAGCCGGTTTAGGTTTGCACCGCATTTGGGTGGGTGTTCCTGAGAAAAATACGCGCTCAATTTCGGTGTATCAGTCGCTCGGATTTGTTCCCTCCGGTGCGTCGCGCGACGCGTTGTGGGATGCCGAGAATGGCAAGTATCAGAATCTGATCGTTATGGACACTTTGGTCGACGAATACGATCCGATTCGTTCTCTTGACGCTTTCGGTATGCACGTTTTTGAAGACAATCCCGGTGTTAAAGAAGCACTGAGTATGCGCGAACATTCAATGTCAATCCGGCAGCGTAGCACTACTGGAGGCTCATCTGGTGATTCGCAGCAGTTGTCTTCGCAGGTCACTTCCACTGACCATACTGTTGCACATGGTGATGCGGCACACCGCACTGCTCTCTCATCTGAGAGGAATAATTCTCATTCCGCTGCGTCGGTATCTTTAGCAGACAACGATACGCAATCAGGCACGCAGAATACGTCGCAACAACCATCGACTGGTGACGACAGTGCGTGGCCTTATGGTGCGAATGAGCGTAAGTCCTCAAAGAACGCGTGGTGGCGTATTCTTGGTCACGGACGAAAACGCAACACGGAAGGTGAGTAATGAGTGCCGAGGATCTCGACAACTATGAAACTGACGCTGAACTCGCGTTATACCGCGAATACCGCGACGTTATCAAGTTGTTTACCTATGTAGTAGAGACCGAGAGGCGCTTTTACCTAGCCAACAAAGTGGATTTCAATGTGCGTTCCGCAGGTCAGGACGTATATTTTGACGTACAACTTACCGACGCGTGGGTGTGGGATGTTTACCGGTCGTCACGTTTTGTAAAAAACGTACGTATTGTGACCTTCAAGGATGTCAATGTTGAAGAAGTACAAAAAACCGATATCGACATCCCTGACGATATTCGTTAACGTTTCTGCCGACAGTCGTTAGCAGAGACATTCGTGCATTCCTGCTGGCATTCATCAAACGGGTGATTCGTCGGCTGAGTGTGTTATGGGACACGCGTTACGGTATGCGCGGGCTGTAGGCCCTTTTGACCTATAGCACCCGATTTCGCAGAGTCTATATCTACGATGGGTCAACAGAGCCAAGTCATAAAAGTGGACAATCGCATTGTAAAGTGAACAATCTGCATTGTCCTGCCGAACTTCCGTGGTAACAGCAGCGACTGCGACTGGTGGTAACTGGCAGTGACTGCTAGCAACTGGCAGTAACTAAACATCTCAGCGAGAACATCACCGTATAAACACAGCCCGTGGTTTACCCTGTATACATGAGCGAACAACAGCGTGGTGAGCGGAATCGATCCTCACGTCCTCGTATTCAACCAGCCAACGCTGACGATAACCGCCCTGTATCTGTATCGTCGAGACTTGGACGCTTACAATTCCACGAATCCGGTAAATTCCGTGTTCTGCAGCTTGCTGACATTCAAGACGGCCCTAAAGTCTCTGGCGACACCATCCGCCTTATTGAAGCGTCGTTAGACGCCACGCGTCCCGATATTGTTATTTTCACCGGCAACCAAATTGCCGGGTACGATACGGCATACGCTGACACTTTCCGCAAACGTCACTGGTCCAAAAACCATGATTTCACCAAGCCTGACAAATGGATGTCGGATCGCCGTACCGCAAATCTCGAGCATACGCGTGATCTAGTGCGTGGTACGATCTCCCAGTTCCTCGCTCCACTTATTGAACGCCGTGTTCCCTGGGCGGTAACCTATGGTAATCACGATTTTCAATGCGGTTTAGACAACGCTGAACTTGACGCTATATACCGTGAATTCCCCGGTTGCTTGAATCCCGAGCCAGCTGCCGGAAACTCTGACCATCCACGCCAGATGCCAGGATCGGGACTTCCTGATCAGCAGGTATACCCGTGTGAACCGGGCACTTTTGCACTGCCTGTATCTGATGTAGGGCATACACGCACAGTAATTGGACTGGTTTTGTTGGACTCAGGCGATTATGCACGCTCTGGAGGTTACGGTGCGCCTTCAGCTAAAGGGCTGGAATTCATACGCCGCGCACCCAGCTTAGTGGGGGGAAAATCCATGGTGTTTCAACACCTGCCGATGCCTCAGTACTACGATTTGCTCAGACCAGTGCCAGCGAATGCGGCAAATGCAATCCAAGGGTATCGTTCCTTTGACAATCACAGCTATGTGCTGAACGAATCAGTTACTCAACCTGGCAGCTATTTGGGCGAAGGCATCAGTTGCGCCGATCACGACAGTGGTGAGTTTGCCTTACTCAAAGAAAGCGGCGAATATTTTGCTGTTGCCGCGGGGCATGATCATCGCAACGGTTTTGTTGGCACACATGAGGGAATGATGTTAATCGTCACACCTACATGTGGCTTTGGGTCTTACGGTCCTGTGCCAGAAAAGCGTGCCACACGATTGTTTGAATTCGATATTCGTCACCCGTACAAGCCGCGCACACAGTTGCTTGAATTTGGCGAACTCGTTGGCAAACCAAAGTCGTCAAAGGCTTACGCCTACGGTATGACCAGCGTTAAACCCGACAGTGAGGGCATGGATCTGCTCCACCGCCCCGGTATTGGGCAGTGGCTGCGCAAACTATTCCGCCGACAATAAAACAACCAAGAACACAACGGGAATACGAGGGAGCAATTAGCGAGGATTAGCCTCAACGGTTGGCTGTGCTGGCCTTGGTAAGCGCGTCAGTTAAATACTTGCCGGCAGCCATCACCAGCGGTGCATAACGGCGACCAGGATTCGCTCCCATACGTCCGTTCGGTCCGGAGATAGAGATTGCTGCAATTACCTGCCCTGAAGCGTTACGAATCGGAGCGCTGATTGAACACACACCCTCATCGCGCTCATTAATCGACTCAGCCCAACCACGTTTGCGTACAATCGCAAGCTTGGACGCAGTGAACTTAGCGCGGCGCAATCCTTGATGCAAGCGCTCAGCGTCTTCCCATGCAAGAAGAATCTGTGCAGCGGAACCAGCTTCCATTGACAGCATGGCGCCAACAGGAATGGAATCACGCAGACCAGAAGCGCGTTCAACAGCAGCAATGCACACGCGCTGGTCGCCCTGACGGCGGTAAATCTGCGCAGACTCACCAGTACGATCAAGCAGCGTTTGCAGAATCGGACCGGCGGCAGTTAACAGACGATCTTCACCTGCGGCAGCAGCCAGTTCAGCAAAACGCGAACCAAGCGTGAAACGACCATGCTGATCTCGTAAAACAAAGCGATGACGTTCGAGAGCGATAGCAAGACGGTGTGCGGTTGGTCGAGCCAAACCAGTGGCAGCTACGAGTTGTGCCAACGTGGCTGGGCCAGATTCCAATGCATCAAGAATTTTGACGGTTTTGTCAAGTACCCCAACGCCAGAATGTATCTCGCCATCGTTGATGATAGGCGCGTCCCCCTTGGATACTCCGCTGGTTGAAGCCGCAGCATTCCGCTGATCTTCAGAAGTAGTGTCATTCTTTTCAGAAGAAGTCATATTCGGGATTATGCCATCTCATATTTCGAAACGCAAAAGTCCATGCACGTGTCGGACTGCACATACTCATAGCTAGGAGGCCATGTGTTAATGCATGGCTAACTGTTTTTTTAACGGTAAAAACCTCCGGTCGAAGCCAAAAGCCAAAGGAGACTTGAGAAATGGGAACCACACTGGCCGAAAAGGTCTGGGCGGATCATCTCGTGCGCCAGGGAGAAAACGGCGCACCCGACCTGATCTATATCGACCTGCAGCTCATGCACGAGGTCACCAGTCCGCAAGCATTTGAAGGACTGCGACTGGCCGGTCGTCAGCTGCGTCACACTGATTTAACCATTGCTACGGAGGATCACAACACGCCAACGGTTGATATCGACCGTCCTAACCCCGACGAAACCAGCGCCACTCAGTTGAGCACACTCGAACGCAACTGCAAAGAGTTCGGTGTACGCCTACATCCACTTGGTGATGCTGATCAGGGTATTGTGCACGCATTCGCCCCAATCCTCGGCCTTACTCAGCCGGGCATGACGATTGTGTGCGGCGATTCACATACGTCCACTCATGGTGCTTTCGGTGCGTTGGCATTCGGCATCGGCACCTCCGAGGTGGAACATGTGATGGCTACGCAAACCCTAAGCTTGAAGCCATTTAAGACAATGGCCGTCAACGTAGACGGGCCACTGCCTGAAGGCGTTACTGCCAAAGACATTATTCTGGCGATTATCGCCAAAATCGGCACCGGCGGTGGGCAAGGCCATGTGATCGAATACCGTGGCGAAGCGATCCGCAGCCTGTCGATGGACGCCCGCATGACAATCTGCAACATGTCTATTGAAGCGGGCGCTCGCGCTGGCATGATCGCCCCAGACGAGACGACATATGAATATCTCAAAGGACGTCCGCATGCTCCAGAAGGTGACATGTGGGACAAAGCCGTTGAATATTGGCGCACGCTGAAAACTGATGATGATGCTGTTTTTGACAAAGAAGTAACGCTGAACGCTCAGGATCTCGCTCCCTTTGTGACATGGGGAACCAACCCTGGCCAGGGTGCGCCGATTAGTGCCAATATTCCTGACCCTGAGCAGATTACTGATGAGACCAAGCGCGCTGCTGCTGCCTCCGCCATTGACTACATGGGTTTGACTCCTGGCATGCCCATTAAGGATATTGCAGTCGACACAGTGTTTATTGGATCGTGCACAAACGGTCGTATCGAAGATTTGCGTGCAGCGGCTGCAATTATGAAGGGTCACCACAAGGCTGATTCAATTCACCGTGTACTTGTTGTGCCAGCTTCCAGTCGTGTTCGTTTGCAGGCTGAACAGGAAGGGCTGGATAAAATCTTCAAAGACTTCGGTGCCGAATGGCGTAACGCCGGATGCTCCATGTGTCTGGGAATGAATCCCGACAAACTGGTACCGGGAGAACGGTCAATTTCTACTTCAAACCGTAATTTTGAAGGCCGCCAGGGTAAAGGTGGTCGCACTCACCTGGCATCGCCCTCTGTAGCGGCAGCCACGGCCATTCGCGGTACGATCTGCAGCCCGGCAGATCTGTGAACACGAACGACAGACGATTAAAAACAAAGGACGTCAACATGGAGAAGCTAACGGTTGTTACCGGCGTGGGCGTACCACTGCGCCGCTCCAACGTAGATACTGATCAGATCATTCCGGCTGTATTCCTCAAGCGTGTAACCAAAACAGGATTCGACGATGCACTGTTTTATGCATGGCGCCGCGACCCTGACTTTATTCTTAACAAACCTGAATACGCAGGTAAGGGCAGAATTTTGGTGGCAGGGCCAGATTTCGGCATCGGTTCGTCGCGTGAACATGCCGTGTGGGCGCTACACGACTACGGGTTCCGTGTGGTCATTTCATCCCGTTTTGCTGATATTTTCTACGGCAACACTGCCAAGAACGGTGTTTTGGCAGCGATTATGCCGCAGGAGTCTATTGAGTTGCTGTGGAAGCTGCTCGAAGAAGAACCAGGTCGTGAAATGACTGTGGACTTGGGTGAGCGGACGGTTACCTGTGGCGACGTTACACTGCCATTCGAGGTTAACGATTACACCCGTTGGCGCTTGATGAACGGTTACGACGATATTGACCTGACATTGCAGCATGAAGATGACATCGCTGCCTATGAGGCCATGCGTGCTGAACGTTTCCCTTTCAAACCGCAGACATTACCGGCCAAGCATCTGCCGGGCGAAAAGATTGAATCTGCTCGTGACGTGGAATACAGCTGGGCAGGCCCACTAAGTTCGCGGTAATAGGTCTTTGCCGAGGCTACGGCGAGGTCGTACGCTGCAATTGCACTCTACGTGCATTGCACGTCGCTCTGTGTCCTCTTGGTTGCTGTGGCGTTGGAAGGATTGTGTACTTCTGTAGCTAACAAATCACGTGTGCTGCACAACGTCTTTGAGTAATACGTATGACTCGTACGTATAGCTCAATACGTATAAGCCGCACGTTAATACTCGTCTGTTGTTTTTATCGAGCTATAGGCCCCCTTTCGACGACCTATTAGCCCCCTATCACTACTGCGCTGATTGGACTGGTATTGGTTGTTTCGGACTGGCGTTGGTTTGTTACTACTGTGCCGGTTGCAGAGCAATAATCGATGGTACCTGTCGGTGCTATGGTTGGCACGTCCGGAAAACCGGGCGAGTCGCAGTAACCTCTATGCGGGAATGAGATCTCGCTAAACCAAGGAAAGAAGAGAGCAGAAATGGAGAAGTTCTTCCATCTCAAGGAGAACGGTACCACGGTCTCCACAGAGATCATGGCGGGTTTAACTACGTTCTTCGCCATGTCGTACATCATTGTGGTTAATCCGCAAATCCTCAGCCAAACTGGTATGCCGTGGGGCGGCGTCTTCCTCGCCACCATTATCGCTGCAATCATCGGCACACTGGTTATGGGTTTGTTCGCCAATGTGCCGTACGCTCAGGCTGCCGGCATGGGTCTCAACGCGTTCTTCACTTACACAGTGTGCTTTGGTCTTGGTTTCACCTGGCAGGAGACACTGTGCATGGTGTTCCTGTGCGGCATTGTCAACATCATTATTACGGTAACCAAAATTCGCAAGATGATCATCAAAGCGATTCCGACCATGCTTCAACATGCAATTGGTGGCGGTATTGGCTTGTTTGTTGCCTACGTGGGTATGCTCAACGTTGACTTGATTACTTTTACTCCGGACGAGGCCACCACATCCGCTGTCGGCGGTACTCCAGGCCTGGCCACCTTCAATAACCCGACGCTATGGGTGTTCCTTATCGGCCTGATTCTCGCTATTGTGCTCACCGTACTTAAAGTCAAAGGCGGCCTGCTTATTACCATCGCTGTTACCACAATTGTGGGCATTCCACTTGGTGTAACCTCGCTATCTGATTCCGTGTCAATCTCGGAAACCTTCTCTCAACTGCCAACCACTTTTGGTGCCATTTTCAGTGCTGACGGTTTCCCTGCATTGTTCTCTGATATTTCGCGTCTGCCATTGGTGATCGTGACGATTTTCGCCTTCTCCATGTCTGACACATTCGACACGATTGGTACGTTCATTGGTACCGGTCGTCGTACCGGTATCTTCTCTGAAGAAGACGAAAAAGCTCTTGAAGATGGTCACGGCTTTAGCTCCAAGATGGACAAGGCTCTGTTTGCTGACTCTATTGCCACCTCGGTCGGCGCAATCTGCGGTACGTCAAACACCACCACTTATGTTGAATCCGCTGCCGGTATCGGTGCGGGCGGTCGTACGGGTTTGACCTCCGTAGTTGTAGCAATCTGCTTTGCTGTGTCTGCTTTCCTTTCGCCAATTATCTCTGCCGTTCCGTCTGCTGCTACTGCCGGTGTGCTGGTAGTTGTTGGTTGCATGATGGCCTCCAGCCTTAAGGAAATTGACTGGAGTGAGATTTCTGAGGCGATTCCGGCATTCTTTGCCGCCGTGTTTATGGCTTTGTCGTACTCGATTAGCTACGGCATCGCCGGTGGCTTCATCACCTACTGTCTGGTGATGACTGCTAAAGGCAAGGCCAAGAAGGTTCATCCGGTGATCTGGGTTGTTGCCGTGTTATTCATTCTTGACTTCATCCTGCAAGCCGTATTCGTTTGATTGTCTGATCGTTTGATTGTCTGAATATTCGGTTATCAACCATCTGATCTGACGCTGCGTGGGTGCCGTGCTACGACACGCCGGCATCCACGTTGTCGTCTGACCTCTGTACATTTACACATTTGTAAACCACAGACCGTTGGTTGGAACGTTATGCGTTCTCGAAGGTGGGTCGCCACGCCAGCGCAGGTTGACAGTACACGGCCTGTTGAAGCCGTGAAACAGACTTGGTCTGTTATGAGTGCTGCTCTGCCTGCGTGCAGGGCTTTTTTATTGTTCGGTGAGGCGTCCAACAGTCAACGGCCGACTTAGGAAGGAACGCCATGAAGAGGCCCGAAAAGGAAGCGGTGGTCGCTCAGCTTACGGAACAGTTCCGTGAAGCCGATGCGGTCTTCCTGACTGAGTACCGCGGGCTTACCGTTCCGCAGATTTCTGATCTGCGCGAAAAGCTAGGCCGCGATACTTCCTACACTGTGGCTAAGAACACGCTGGCTCGCATTGCCGCCAAGGAAGCAGGCATCGAAGGTCTGGACGAGATTCTCTCCGGCCCGACCGCCGTCACCTTCGTTAAGGGTGACTTCATTGAGGCTGCGAAGATCATTCGTGACTTTGCCAAGGAGAACAAGGCTCTCGTCATCAAGGGTGCTGCTGCTGACGGCACTGTTTACGATGCTGAGGGTGCTAAGAAGCTGGCGGATCTCAAGTCCCGCCCGCAGCTGCTTGCCGAATTCGCTGGCGACGTCAAGGCGTCGATGGCGAAGGCTGCGTACCTGTTCAACGCTCTGCCAATCAAGGCCGTGCGTACGATCGATGCGCTGCGCGAGAAGCAGGAGAAGGCTGCCTGATTCTCCTGCGGTACATCGCAGAAGTCATTAAGCCTTATAAAACAACAAGACAACATTGTCAGGCAGGCGAAATAGATTACGCCGCCAAGATTGAAAGGAAGCCATCATGGCTAAGTACACCAATGAAGAGCTGCTCGAAGCTTTCGGTGAAATGACCCTCGTCGAGCTCTCCGAGTTCGTCAAGGCTTTCGAGGAGAAGTTCGACGTTGAAGCTGCCGCTCCGGCTGCTGCTGTTGTCGCTGCTGCTCCGGCTGCTGCCGCTGAAGAAGAAGAGAAGGACGAGTTCGACGTCATCCTCTCCGCTGTCGGCGACAAGAAGATCCAGGTCATCAAGGCTGTGCGCGCCATCACCTCCCTCGGCCTGGCTGAAGCCAAGGCTCTTGTGGACGGTGCTCCGAAGCCAGTTCTCGAGAAGGCCAAGAAGGAAGATGCTGAGAAGGCTAAGTCCCAGCTGGAAGAAGCTGGCGCTACCGTCGAGCTCAAGTGATTTTTGCGGTTGTAACCGCATTTCACTCATTAGCAGGAGCCCTGTCGCGCAACCGCGTGGCGGGGCTTCCCGTTTTTAAGACGTTGAGATGGTGCATTGACGTGCAGTAATGAGCAAAAGTTGTCAATTCCTCGCGTAATATTCCGCCATATCTCAAGGAAACATGACACAATGGCTCATAGTGCGTGAATTGCGCAGCTTTGGTGAAAGGAAGGCCAGCTGGTGAGCAACGGTCAACGAATGGTACAGCAGTGGATTATCAGAGTCGACAGTGTTGACTTGGGCTATGTAGGACCGGGCCAGAGCGTGCAGATTGGACGTAAACCATTACGTCCATTAGCCGAGGAAGGAATCATGCGCTTAGAAGTGCAGGATTCGACCCGCTCAATGTCTAAACGGCATGCAGAGTTCAGTGTTGACGACAACGGCGTAGCGTCGATACGAGACCTCAACTCCACGAATGGAACCTATGTTATTCGTTCTGACGGTGAGCTTATGCATATTCCGGCTGGAACAGATTTTCTGCTGCCCAATTCACCAGTACGCATGCAATTCGGCGATGTGCCGGTTGATTTTATTCGTGTCGAGCGCCGTGCGGAAAAGAAACTAGAAGTGCCTGATCTATTTGGGTACGCTGTATCTGCAACCCGTCAGGAGCCAGACGCTGCTGATCTGTCAGTAGATGATATTTTGGATTTGCGCGCTGGTGAACCTACCAGTCTTTTCAACGCAGATCAGGTTAAAAACCGTGCTGAAGAGTTTGATGTAGCGCAGTATCAGTCTTTCTTACCAGCATCGTCAACCTCGTCGTCACCGTCCTCATCTTACAGTTTCAACGACAGTGTAGTGCCACTGAACGTTATGCCGATGGAACAAGAAGACAATCCTTCCCGTGACTTGTTCGCTGATGCTCGCGTTGAATCAGGCGAAGCTAACGCCGACGACGAGGAAACTGTTGCATCATCGCCTGCACCTGCGGCGCCGTCTGATGATTCGTCTGAGTCAGACAATGTATCATCCGACCTATTTGCGGCAGCACAGTCACAGCTTGAGACAACCAGCACAGCAGAAAACAACGCGTCTGAGGAACAAAACGAAGCACAAGAAGATGCAGAATCTGCAGAAGAATCAGCCAACACTGAATCAGCAGAATTAGCGGAGTCAACAGAATCAGTAGACAATACGCCACAGCAGCAGTCTGAATCGTCGGATATAGCAAACAATGATTCAGCGGCTGAAACTGCGAACGAAACCACTGCTGGATTGTTCAATGGCGTTGCAGCGGATGACCATACGCAATGGAAAGATACCCCAACCGGCATTGCTGTTGATCTTCCACAAAACAACTCCACCGAAGACAATGACAACAATGTCGTATCTGATACAGGTATTACTGAGAAGACCGAGAATCCTGCATCGTGGCAGAGCGAACAGCAGAACCACAGCACCGACCAATACAGCACAACACAGTCTGCGGAACAAAACACGTCGATGTCAGGTAACGAGCGCTATATGTTCGCTCCACTGAAGGACTCTACAGACGCTGCTGCCAATACCAATGAGCCAACTATTGAGTCAGCTGATGAGCCAGCGGCTGACAAGCCTGACTATTCACGCTATGCTCGTCCAAGAAACGATGCCCCGGCTGACGCATACACACCAGCTTTTGAACCTGGATCAGTATTTGAACGTGTGTCAAAAGGGGAATTTGCCAAGGCTGAGCCGACAGTTGAGGTTAATGGACTAACTTCAGACGAAGCTAAACGCACTAGTGATTTCACTGTGCAGTTTGAGATGGCGCGTCATCAGCAACTGTTGCCGTTCCTGGCGATGAATCCATCGTTATACGATGATCTGTATGCATGGCTGGCCGCTCAGGGCGACCAGGACATCGACGCCGCTCTTGCCCGCAATGAGGGCTATCAGGAATACCGCAAAGCGGTAGGGAAGTGAGAGAAGGCATGAGCGAAAACACATCGTACCCCGGCGATCCGTTGAACCGAATTCGCCGTTGGCGTGATCAGTTCCGTTCCACACTGTCACCATCCCCACTGGAGGACATTACCCAGTTATCAGCGCAACTTGACATGACCCATGCCCACCCGTCGGGCCTGGCACAATTATTCGCCAGCGGTCAAGCACCACTGGACTCGCTGTTCCGAGACAACGGCATGTTACGTGCCTCCAGACGGCGTATTGAACGCGTTCTCGACGATCAAGCCGCCAAGGGGCGTGTAAGTGGCGTTGCTGAACTGTCTCTCGTTGTTGGCGTAGCGCAGTGGAAAGACAAACAAATACCTGTGTTGCTTTACCCGGTTGAGGTGGTGCGTTCCTCTGACTCCGACCTGACCGGTATAACAATTCGATTCACCGGTCGCGTGCGCTTAAACAGTGCTTTCGTTACCCAATTGCGCGAAGAATACGTCAACATTGACGAGAAAACTCTGTTCGACGGCTCAAATTACGAGAACGGAACTCCTGAAACTTCAGCAGTATTTGCTGCCATTACTGAACGCGCTTCAGAGGCGTACTCCGATTTCAGTATTGAACGCCATATCATCCTTGGATGCTTCTCCGACCCTTCTACACAGATGTTGGTAGAAAGCCAGCACATTATCGACGAGCTACAGCGCGGCTCAACCAATAACACGTTGCTGGATGCGCTCGCCGGCCGTGAAGCCGCTGTTGAAGCACTGCACGACGCTGACCTTGCTGAGTTCAGCCCCTTCGACGGCGACCCACACGCTGAATACGAGATCGGCGATGTTGATAACACCGTTCGCTATGCCGCCAACCTTGTTGCCTCAGGCCACTCTATTTTTGTTGAATCCTCTGCTGGAATCGACACTGCAGAACAGGCTGCAGCCATCGCCTCACGTTGCGTGATGAATGGGCGATCCGTGCTGTATGTGCCCTGTGTCGCTGATCAAAAGCGCCGCTTTATGCAGGCAATGAACGCGTCCGAAATGAGTGGTCTGGTACTGGATGTTTCATCACCCAAAATGGACAGCAGCATCGACAAGCAATTGATCTCTGCTGTGGGATTCCAACCCGGTGTGGCCACATCACGTTTTGATCAGTTGTCTGACGAACTCGTTGGCGTGCGCTCGCGTCTAACCCGCTATCTGGGTGATTTGCACGGTGCAAGCAAACAGTGGGGCGTTTCTGCCTACCAGACAATTCAGAATCTGGCGAGTATTGCCGAGCTTCCCACACACCCAGCCACACGTGTCCGGCTTGATGCCGGCACAGCCCGCACACTCAATGGACATTTGGATGAATGGTCCGCAAAACTGCGCCGTGCTGGAGAACTTGGCGAATACACGATCGGACCGGAAGACACAGCCTGGTACAAAGCGTCCATCGTCAGTGAAGACGAAGCTGTTACTGCTTATCAGCGCGTAGTAGACGTTCTACTCAAGCAAATGCCCGCTATGCGCGAGCAGGTAACAACCACAGTGCAGACCTGCGGTTTCCCGGTACCCACCACTGCGCAGGAATGGGGGCGCCAGGTTATCGTACTCAAGAATTTACGTCGTGTGCTGGATATATTCCAGCCGGAGATTTTTGAACGCGATATTACATCGATGATTGAAGCCAGCAAGCCGAAAGCCAAGCGCAAGGTCGAAGGCACCACAATGGGCTTCTGGGAACGCCGTCGTCATATTAAAGAAGTAAAAAGCCTGTTGCGTGTTGGCGCACAGGTTGACAATCTGCACGAGGCGTTGAAAGTAGTCTTCAAGCAGTCCGAGCAGTGGCATTCCCTGGTACCACACGGTGGTTGGCCAGTACTGCCACCAAGGCTTGACGAGATTGTCGAAACCCAAGAGGAACTGGACAACAACCTTACGGCGCTGAACGCGGTACTTTCTACTACGCCTCGGGGTGGCGAGCTGCAAAACATTGACCTCAACCAGTTGGAGGAGCGTCTGCGGGCACTGTACGACGATCATCTTTCTCTTGATACGCTTCCCGAGCGTTGCCGCTTGGAACGCGAGTTCACATCGATTGGTATTGACGGTCTTGTTGACGACCTGCACAACCGCCGAGTTGACGTGGACGCTGTAGACGGCGAATTGCAGTTAGCATGGTGGACCACTGTGTTTGACGATATTGTGCGTTCTTCCGCCATCATCTCGAATCAAGATGGTTCTGCGATGCAAACCGCTGCAGACCGGTTTACACAGGTAGACGTGGAACATGTGCGCTCAATTGGCCCAATGGTGGCGCAGGAATCGACACGTCGCTTGTGTGATATGCTGTTCGCTCGCACTCAAGAAGCAAATATGCTGCACACTGCGCTGGCTGGTCGCTCGCGCGTGCCGTTAAGCCGTCTTCGTCACGATCATCCTGAGATTCTTGCCGCGGCTAAGCCTATTTTGATGGCTACTCCTGCCGCATTGGCAGCGGTTACAGATTCAGAACCGTTAGCCGACGTGGCGTTGATTGACGCTGGCGCACATATGCCGTCTATTGAACTGCTGTCTGTTTTGTTGCGTGTTAAGCAGGTTGCTGTTTTTGCACACCGTAAAACTGTGACATCTGAGGCTCTCAGCGATTTAATCGATATGCTGCCGAAGGTTGAGACTAAGTCTCATGCGTCGCGCCGTTCTCCGCTGGTAGCATCGTTCCTGGAAGCTAACGGGTATGGTTCGCTGCCTTACGATGTAGCGTGTGGTGGAGTCGCTGGCGAGGTGAAATTCCACCGTGTTGAAGCTAACGCTGTACCAGTGATGACAAGCGGTTTGGTAGAGAGCAGCCAGCAAGAAATCGATGAGGTTGTTCGCATTATTACTCAGCGTGCGTCAAATTTCACCATTGTTCCCTCCGGGTACACACTCACTGTTGTAATGCTAACCAGCGCTTTCCGTACACGTTTGGGTGCCGAGCTCAAGTCGTTGGCGTCAAAGAGCCGTTCGATGGAACGTTTCTTGCGTCATGTGCGACTGGTAGATGTTGATGAAGTCACTGGCGCATACGCTACCGATGCGATTTTGTCGTTGAGCTTTGCCAAAACATCTCACGGTCGTCTACTTCAACAGTTCGGTGCCGTCAGCTCTGACGGTGGTCGTGGCATGCTGCTTGATGCTTTGGCTTTGCCTGACCGTCACCTGGACATTGTGTCGGCTTTCGGTTCTGAAGATCTGGAAGATGACCGTCTCCATCAGTCGGGTCCGAAGATGCTTAAGCAGATGCTGAAGTGGGCGGAGTCCCTAGAAGACAAGAAGGCTATTCAACCACAATCCAGCGATCACGGTGACAATGTGTTGTTCAACGATCTTGCTGAACGTATTCGCGCACGTGGACTGAACGTGGCTGTTAACTACGGTTATGATCGTGGCCTGCGTATCCCGCTTGTTATTGGACTGAACGATCGTCCGTTCACCTTAGCCGTGCTTACTGACGATACGGCATTCATGGGGGTGCAATCCACCCGTGAACGTCACCGTATCCTAATGCAGGATTTGCAATCGTTGGGATGGTCGGTGATGACTGTGTGGAGCGTGGCCGCCTTCGTTAATCCAGAAAAAGAGGTTGACCGTATTATTTCGCGGATGAGCGATCTCTATCAGGAGAAGTTGTGAACGATACAATCCACAATTCGGCAGCAGTTCCTGGCGAAGAAGCTGCTGCCGGCGGTTATTCTCCAACCCGTCGTACCCCACGTTGCCACAAACGCGTGGTGCGGAAAGGAACTGAACTGTTTGATGCTGATGGCGTTAAACTCGAACCCAGCGACAGACAAACTGATCGTCAACGTGCCGACGACGATGATCAACGTATCTTGAACGAGTTACCGCCACACTGGGCAGTATTCAACGAAGGTCACTAATCATCGGTAACGGCTACAATCACGCCCTGATCTTGAACGGTGAGAACGCGAAGAGCATCGTCAGCAGGTAACGCCATAACCACACTCATACTGCCGGTGTCGTCTTCAGAGGCAGATTCCATAACCGTTGCGTCAGAGGCTAATACGCATGTGGTTGCATTCCCATCATCGGTATTACTGGTATCACTGACAACTGCTGTTGTATCCAATATGTTGGTTGCAGCGGTTGCATCGTCAGCCATGTCACTGCTGCGGAAACTACTCGTGTCGGCTGAATTGCTAGCACTGTCAGAATCGTTGGTAACAGGGCATTCACCTGCGGTGACCAGCATAACAACATCACCAGGAATAAGCCGTGACATATCACCGGCCAAATGCACGTCAATCACTGCGGCATTATCAGGTACCGCAGGTGCAGCACGTGCCATGGAAGAGAACAACGGTGTTCCCGCTGCAATATCCATCTGAGCAACCAAACCCACAACTTGGTCTTCAGAGGTAAACGAATCACTCCACACCGAAGAAACTGGAATAGAAACAATCTCTATATCAGCAGATTCCAACACATGCCCGCGTGTTATATCAACGGTTGTAATTGCAACGGCTTGAGTTGATACCGTCAGTAGCACGCATTGCAAAGCGGCAAATACAGCCAGTCCTGACGCAATTGCTATAGCACAGCGTCGGCATTGTGCCACAAGTCGCCGACGCTTCAACGTTGACAATATGCGTGTTCGTTTGCGGTGACCGGCTGATAAGAAAATGTTCATCATGCCAGCATGATGAATCGCACTACCTGCGCACTACAAGGCGAAAAAGAGATTGTGGTCGAAAGATATCAGTTATTCACAATCCCGGTGTCAGTCCGACGATGATGACGACGATGAAGAACCGCCATCCGTACGGTAGAAACCGCTTCCCTTAAACTCGATCGGAACAGCAGAGTAAATTTTGCGCACCTGTTCCTGCCCGCATTCTGGGCAGACAGTGATGGGATCGTCGTCAAACGACTGATGCTCAGTGAAATCGTACTCACAGCTCTTGCAACGGTAATGATAGGTAGGCAACAGTTCTCCTCCACAAACTTAAAAGGACACGGCAACTGCCAGTCCGACGCACCACCGTACATATCCTAGTCGTCGGTGTGACAGCGCACCATTACGCTCTTAAACGTAAAACACTTTCTTCTACTCGTAATGTGCAAACTGTACGCAATGTGCAACTGTACAGAGAACAATCACATGGAATCCAGACAGTCATCAGCTACATCAGAGTAAAACAGTGGTGATGGTTTCACAGCGCGCTTTCTCAGCCGACACGCCCGAAAACAATAGCACGTGTCGCAGGAAAGTCACCTATTCTTGGGGAATATGGGTTACGAATCACTAAGTACACTTGTTGTGCTGGTGATTGTCGTGAT
Source organism: uncultured Bifidobacterium sp. (assembly GCA_964417995.1). Lineage (GTDB taxonomy): Bacteria > Actinomycetota > Actinomycetes > Actinomycetales > Bifidobacteriaceae > Bifidobacterium. Next base: position 22,425 of record CAYQJZ010000010.1, on the reverse strand, counting down.
TCTATTGGCCGTATGGCTGCCCAGACGCACCGCCAACGGTATGGAACGGGTGAATGAGCATAGGGAAGACCGCTACTCGCCGTCAATGCATCTTGTTGATGCTGATAGTGGTACGCGGTTTTCAGACGTGCATAAGCCACAAACGAAAGGGGCCATTATGCAGTCAGCACGGTCGCATGGGGTGGCGCTGTCTCCAGAACGCATTGCCGAGGTTCGCCGGCTGCGTCGTGAGGCTATTCGTCGTCGTCGCATCATCGTGGTCTGTTTGTTGGCTATTACCGTAGTAGTTCTTGTTATCTCGTTTCCTCTGGGGTTCAGCCCACTATTTGCGTTAATTCCCGCTGTTTTGCTGGTGGTAGTGCTCGCGTTGGGGGTGCGTGCGTCAAAGCATGCTCGCGAGTGGGAAGTCAAAGTAGCTGCCGCACGTGCAGGCTCAACAAAATCCTCTGTGCACAAGGGCGCCGCACAGACGTCTCACACTGTGGCTCAGTATCGCGTTAACACAGCTGGTCAGACGGCTGCTGAGGCCGGTGTTGATACTTCGCAAAAGACTATGACGCGCGACGGTGTAACACAAGACGAGTATTCGTATGCTTTGCTGTCTCATAGCCAGCCGGGGACTGGCGTTAAGGACTCTGCAGCACAAACAGATGTGATGGAACAGCGCGAGATTCGCCGTGCCTTGCGTGATGCTGAACGTGAGCGTGCCGAAGCCATGGCTCGTCGCCGTGAACGCCGTCGCGACCATGATGAGCACGAGTCAGCTGGAGTTGTTGCACAATCCGGCCAGCAAAACACAAGTGCGGATAGTGCCAATGCTCTATCTGAATCTTCTATGCCTGGTGAGTCCACTGATACTGCCGATCCTGCTAAGTCTGTGGCATCCGCGGATGATGCTACACAGCTGGCATCTGACGTCTCTGACACATCCACCACTACGGCTTCTGAAGAATCTGCCCCGGTGGCACATGCTGAGACCGTGCTTTCTGTGCCCCCTGATCTGACTTCAGAATTAAGTCAGGTTCATCCAGCTCCTGCTTTTGACGCTTTTGAAATGGCGACCGCTTCGCAGGATCTAATCTCCTTCTCGCTGGGCGCTCCTCGTGACGGTTTTGATGTGCAGCCACAAGCTCCAGAAAGTCTGGAAATCAAGTCAACCAAGCAGGTAGCCAAGGCTGTGCCCGTGTCGTCGAAAGAAGAATCGACAGAGGGCAAAGCTGATTCTCAGGATGGAACAAAAGGTGCATCGTCTGCAAGCTCTGGTGATAACGTGCAGATTGAATCAGTTGAATCAGCATCCAATATTGGCGATGTGGTTGATGTTAAGACTGGTACCGATACGGAAGAAGATACGACCGACCGCAGTGACGCTGAGCTGGTGTCAGTGAATAACGCCGCTGCCTTCCATGAGTCTGAAATTGAAGCACAAGTTGACGCCCCTGAGGCTTCCTGTGATTCTCTGGGTACAGGTCTTGACGCTATCCTTGCACGCCGTGGTGCGTGACAGGCAGTCGCACGACAAAGTTCATCTCAAGAAGTTTCACTCTCAGCTTTAGCACTCGAGTTGGCAGAGTGCTAATAATCGCGCTACGATGTGTCCTAGCGCGAGGGACGGCGTCGCAAGTGTTTCGTCAGCCTCTTGACGGCAAAGACCCGGCGCGGAAGACCATATCGATTCTCTTACAGAAAGAGGAGGTCCACAGTGTCGATCTCACTCACACCGTTGGAAGACAAGATCATCGTCAAGCAGGCTGAAGCTGAGACTCAGACTGCTTCCGGCCTGTACATCCCGGAGAATGCCAAGGAAAAGCCACAGGAAGGCGAAGTGCTGGCTGTTGGTCCGGGCCGTCGCGATGACAATGGCGAGCGTATCCCGATGGACGTCAAGGTTGGTGACCGCGTGCTGTATTCAAAGTACGGCGGTACTGAAGTGCACTATCAGGGTGAAGATTACCTGATTGTCTCCGCTCGCGATCTGCTGGCGATTGTTGGCTGATTAGCGAAACGCTGATTGCAAACGTTACCCTCGAACTCCGTAGTGAGTTCGAGGGTTTCTTGTTGGTTACTGGGGTTCTTGGAGGAAACCACATTCCTGCATGACAGGCAGATTACCAAAGGGGCGTAGCGTCGGGCTTAGGATGGTCGTATGACTTACCAACATCGTGCAATTATCGATACTATTCCCGGCTATGCTCAAGGCAAACCAGCTCCTGCCTTGCACAATCAAAAAACCTATAAAATCTCCAGCAATGAGAATGCATTTGATCCGCTGCCCAGCGTTGTAGAAGCGGTGAAAAATACTGCTGTCGGCCATATGAATCGCTATCCGGATATGCGTGGTTGGGCTGTTGTTGAAAGACTTGCTGACGTTTATGGCGTTGCCCCTGAGAACGTGATGCTTGGCTGTGGTTCTACCGAAGTCATTACGCAGTTAATGAATCTTGTGGCTGGACCTGGTGATGAGATTGTTTACCCGTGGCGTAGTTTTGAGGCTTACCCACTGATTGTTGCAGCCACTGGTGCTGACAGCGTTCAAGTACCGAATCTTCCAGACGGTAGCCACGATGTGGACGGTCTGATTGCTGCTGTGAACAGTAAAACTCGCCTGGTTATTGTTAACAATCCCAATAATCCAACGTCTACGTCGGTTTCTGATGCTGATGCTCGCCGCATTATGGAGGCAGTACCTTCTGATGTGTTGGTGCTGTTCGATGAGGCGTACTGGCAGTTCAACACTGATCCGTCAAGCAGTGTGGCAATGGATTTGTATCGCGAATATCCGAATGTTGTTGTGGCACATACATTTTCCAAGGCGTATGGTCTGGCTGGTTTGCGTATTGGCTATGCGATTGCGCCATCTGACGTGGTTGAAGGCATGACTAAAGTCGCTCTGCCATTTGGTGTGACTGAGATTGCGCAGACTGCAGCTTTGGCGTCGTTGGACGCTCAAAATGAGCTGGACGATCGTGTTAAGCATATTATTGCTGAACGCGACCGCGTTGTTGATGCGCTGCATAAACAAGGGTGGGATTTCCCTCAGCCATATGCGAATTATTTCTGGCTACCACTGGGTGACCGCACTGACGAAGCCGTCGAGGCATTTACGGCTAAAGGACTGTCTGTCCGTGCGTTCTCTGGCGAGGGTGTACGTATTTCGATTGGTGAGCCAGAGGCTAGCGATCTGGTTATTGCCGTGTGCGCTCAGCTTAAGGAACGTGGTATGTGACTGTGCATAGAGTTGCGATATGTTGCTGCGGCAGGAATGCTGAGAATATTGCGCATCGATGACGCGCTCGGCGTGTCTTGAATTTGCACTTTTCAGGAGGTCGTGGCAATATAGCCAAGTTGCCAGTTTGAGGGTATAGCTTCGAACGGTAGCATGGCGGATTTCCCAAGCGGTCAAAGGGACCTGACTGTAAATCAGGCGCTTCGTGCTTCAGTGGTTCGAATCCACTATCCGCCACGCCTCGGTAGCTCAGTGGTAGAGCACTTCCTTGGTAAGGAAGAGGTCGTGAGTCCGATTCTCACCCGAGGCTCTCTGGCGGGGTAGCTCAGCTGGCTAGAGCGTACGACTCATAATCGTAAGGTCAAGAGTTCGAGTCTCTTCCTCGCTACAAAGGCCGACGGACGTCGGTCCAGACCGACAACGCAGAGGTGAGTGACAATGGCAAGCAAGAGCGCCGACATCCGTCCGGGCATCACGCTGGCATGCACTGAGTGCAAAGAACGTAACTACATCACGACCAAGAATCGTCGTAACACCCCGGATCGTCTTGAGTTGAAGAAGTTCTGCTCCCGTTGTGGCAAGCAGACTGTGCATCGCGAGACTCGCTGATT